>CAYMUI010000045.1:0-27580 GCA_964393645.1 uncultured Desulfobacterales bacterium
TAGGGTTTGTCATTATCCTACCCTCTCAAAAACGCTTTTTCTTTCTTTTAGCTTTTTATATTTTTTGTTTATTCTTAAAGCCTTGTTTATTTGTTCCAATTCCTTTTCTATGTGTTCCATCCTTTCGTATGCCATATACAAAAGCCTCTCCTCTTTGTCTTTAAGCCTGTTTAAGGCTCGCTTTATATATCGGGAGCCCCCTTGTGTTGCTCCATATCCACTTTCTGGATGTAGGCCTTTAGAAGCTCTGAAAAGGACGAGGTGCCTTTAACAGGCCTTTCCTTTAAAATTGAATAAGCAAAACCCAGCCTTACTCTATCAACCATTTTAGCTCCTTGTATCTGTTTTCTAATTGCATAAGCTCTAATTGGGTGTTAGCAGCCCACCTTATAAGAGTGTCAGCTTTTTTTAAGCTCTTAAGTATGGAAGCAGAACTGCTCTGGTCTCCAAGGCAGTAATAACAGTTGGCTATCTGAAGCTTTATAAAATCCGCATCAGGACAGTTTTTACAGAGCGTTTGTGCTTTTTTATAGTACCTGAGAGCCTTCTTGAATTGCTTTTGGGAAAAGAATATGTTTGCAACAGAAATAAGGGCATTTAGCCGATATTCTGAATTGCCCCTGATGATCAAAGAATAGTACTGAACAGCCTCTTTTAAGTGATTCAAATGATAGCAGGAATTTGCCAACAAGTAGCACGCCTCAGGGCTTAGGTCAGTAACATCTTTGAAAAGCTTTATCACATCCGCAAATCTTTTTTCTTTATAAAGTGCCCTTGCTAACACGAGAATAAGCTCGGAAGACAACTTGTTTCTAAGAGGCATAAGAAGACTTATAGTTTCTTTGTATCTGCCGAGCAGGTTGTATATGGATGCAATCTGCAATAAATGACTTGCCGGATCAGTCATATACAGGCTGAGTGCTTCTTTGTATGCACCTGTCTTATATTTAGCTTCTGCCAGTATCTCTACTGTGCGGGAAGTTAAAGAAGAAACCGGAACATGCCTTTTAACAGATTCGTATAAAGTACATATCTTTTCGTATGCCTTTTTGTGATAAAGCTCAGATATCCGCTTTTCTACAGCCTTTCTAAGTAATCCTTTGGCATAGTCCCGAAAGTCACTAAAAGGATTCTCTTTTATAAAAGATGAAATCAGGGCTATAGACTTTGAGCTTTCCCCTTTTTTCAAATAAAGAGATGCGATTCTGAGTTCTGCAAGCTGCTTGAGTTTCAGCAGGTCATCAGGAGCGGAATTAATGATCTCTTTGTACGCATCCTCTGGCTTGAAATATGCCCTGTATTCTATATCTTGGGGTACATCTATGCCAGGATGGGAAACCCCGATATCAGCCATTCTGAACTTACTGATCCAGTATTCATTTGTGTCCTTGTATAAGAGGACTACTTTGGAATATATCTCTAAGGCCTTTTTGTAGTTTTTCATGTTTAAGAATGAATCTGCGCCCTTAACCAATGCAAAAGAAGCAAAAGATTTGTTTTTGTATCTTTGAGCCACTTGAAGATATATTTCTGCTGCTCTTTTGTAGTTGCCACGATCAAAGTATATATTGGCCAAGTTAAGATATGTCTTGGGATGAGAAATAAGATAATCCTTTGCTCGCGGGTCTTTCAGAGCTTCTTGATAAAGAGCAAAAGCTGCCAAGCAGTTATGAAGTAAGTAGTAACAGTCTCCCATCTGAAATAGTATCTTTGTCTTTGTGTGCCGATCTTTTATGATTGAAAGAGCTTTTCTAAACCACTTTATGGCAGTATCGTATCTTTTGTTTTCCTGAGCCTTTTGTGCCTTTGAAATGTAAGATGCTACATCCATAGACCAAACAGAAGTAACCAGCATGACAAAGAGGACGAATACCTGAACAACCTGCCTCATGTCTAACCCCTTAGCTTTTGCCAATATAACTATCAAAATCCGTGCCAAGAAAAAAATAAGGCTATTATTGGACGGAATATTTTATGTGTGTGCCATTATGACACACATGTAAACTTATGACATATACAAAAAAAGAACTTTTGGTTTGTTCACTGGAGGGATGGATTAAAACAGACCGTATCTTTTTAGTTTTCTGTAAAGGGAGCGTCGACTCAGGCCCAGTATTTTTGCTGCCTTTGATCTGTTTCCAGAGGTTATCTTGAGAACCTTTGCGATATATCTTTTTTCTAATTCTTCAAGGGTGGTGGGAGAATCCTCTTCTAATACATCTTTTATGCTCTGATCTTCATTGGAAGAATGGTTTGTCTTAGACTCTCTATATTCTGCGGGCAGATCGTTTACATCTATAAATTCGCCTTTTGCCATAATATAAGATCGTTCTATAACATTTCTGAGCTCTCTTACATTTCCTTCCCATGGAAGTTCCATAAAAAGATCTAACACGCTCTGGCTTACTCCTTTTATATCTTTTTTTAGTTCTGCATTTAGCTGATTTATAAAATGCTGACATAACAGCGGAATGTCTTCTCTCCTCTCTCTAAGAGGGGGTATGTGAATGCAAAAGGAGTTAAGTCTGAAAAAAAGATCTTTTCTGTACTTCTCTTCTTCTACCATTGCCTTTAGATCCACATTTGTAGCGGCAATAATCCTTACATTCACCTTTCTCGTTTTGGTATCCCCTATTCTTTGAATCTCTCTGTACTCTAAAACTCTCAACAGCTTGGCCTGAAGACTTAAAGGCAGTTCTCCTATCTCATCCAGAAATATGGTTCCCTCATTGGCTACCTCAAACAGACCAGGCTTGTCTCTTACTGCACCGGTAAAAGAGCCTTTTACATGACCAAAAAGCTCGCTTTCTAACAGAGAATCCACGAGACCCGCACAATTTATCACTACAAACGGTTTGTTCCTGCGAGGACTAAGATTATGAATTGCATGTGCCACCATTTCTTTTCCAGTGCCTGTCTCCCCTGTAACCAAAACATTGGTAGAGTAAGGAGCGATCTGCCTGATCATATGAAAAACATTGAGCATACCTATGCTCTGACCGACCATGCCCTCAAAAACATAATCTCCTCTTACCTTTCTTTCCAAGATATCCAGCCTCTTTTTCATAAGTATCTGTTCAAATACCTTATCCAGAACCACCTCCAATTTTTTGAAGTCTATAGGCTTCACAAGGTAGTCATATGCTCCTAATTTCATACTTTCTACTGCTGTGTCTATGGACGGAAAGCCGGTTAATATGATCACAGAAATGTCAGGATAAGTGTGCTTTACTTTTTTTAAAACATCTAATCCGTGCATCCCGGGCATGTTCAGATCCAAGATCAAAACATCCACCACATTTTGTGATATCAGATTCAACCCTTCTGGACCACTCTGAGCAGTAAGAACCTGGTATCCTAATCCTTCCAGAAATTCTTTTAGTATATTGCATATCTCAGGTTCATCATCTATTACCATTATCTTATAGGGTCTCATTCTTGATAACTTCCCCCTGTTTTTTGTTTAACCTGTATAAAAACGCAAATACCTCTGCTATAACGACATACAAATGCGGCGGTATCTCTGTAAGCAGATCTAACTTGTATAACAGGTTAACAAGTTCGGGATCATTGTGGATGTAAATGTTGTGTTTTTTGGCAATTTCTATTATCTTTTCTGCAACTGCACCGCTTCCCTTTGCTATTAGCCTTGGGGCATTCATGGCGTTGGATTCATACTTCAGGGCAACAGCCTTTTTTACTCCTTCTTCCTTGTCTTTCATACAAACAAATTCATCCCTTCTTTTTCTTTACTTACTATTGAAGACAGCGGCACTTCCAGGTATCCTTTGGGAAGGACTTTACAATCTATAGAAACCTCTTTTTTAATACAACGATCTCTTTTTAAGATATCGTGCAAAAGATGAATTTGTTTCATAAAAAGTTTTTGAACCTCTCTGTTCGTTACACCAAACATTATGTTTACACCAACCGGATTGTCTTCAATAAGAACATCCACTGGACCAAACCGAGATAACTCAACCCTTATGCGTATTATACATTTTTCACCACTTTTTTTAGAAGACTTAAAGGAGAAAAAGAATTCGGTATCCCTGATAAAGCAAGAAAAAGGAAGCTGAATATAAATTCCTTCCAAGTGCTGATTAACAGAGCTGATAAAAGAGAGGTGCTTAGAAGATCCGCTTTTCTTTAACAGCAAAAACAGATCCTTAAGATTCTCCCAGAAAAGCCTTTCTTTCGTATTGCGTGGATCAGAAAGCAACCTTAGAAGAGATCGCAGTTGAGGATAATCTTTTTCTATTTTGCTTATTGATCTAAAAATAGATGCCTTTTCATCTGTCTCTTTTATCTCCCGTACAGGCACTTTTTTCAAAACTATGTTCGGACTCAGTGATTCAACCTTAAGAAATATCTGTTCCCCCTCTTTTAAGTCTACACTGCTTTTAACCAAAATAGCCTTTTTAAAAAAGCGAATAAGATACATCTCATTTGAAATCTTCTGTTGAACATACGCCTTTAAAATCTGCCCTATGTACTTAAACAGCTCTACGCTACTTTCACCTACGGTGGGAATCATCGTAATCCAAACATCTTTTTCAACTCTTGTTCAATCCTTTCAGGATCACCAGAGTTGTAACTGAGAATGTTCTTCAGGTGAGAAATAGAATTCAAATCTGTTGCAACAAAATTTAATACAAAACCTTCATCGTCGCATCTTATCACTTTTGCTTTAAACCTAAGCACCACATCTTTATCCAAAAACATATGAACATCACAAAGCTCTCCGATAGACGGTTTTTTATCACTGTACACATACAGCGCTTTTAAACAGATGTTTTTGGTTTTGTTGCTTATAACCTCCCCTTTTTCTGAATATACATCTACTTTTGCATCAAATAAAACTCTGAGATTTTGTCTTTTGTCTATCACTTATTCAAAAAATCGTTTTTTTTCGTTTAGCTTACTAAAAAATAAAGTGGTTTGCAATGGACTTTATAAAAATGAAATGATAATTAAGGGATGAAAATCAAAGAGGAGGTATAGAAGTGAAAATATTGGTTACAGGAGGAGCGGGTTTTATCGGATCAAATGTAGTAGATGGTTATATAGAAGAAGGGCATGAAGTGGTCGTAGTGGACAATCTGATAAGCGGAAGAAAAGAAAATGTAAATCCTAAGGCAAGATTTTATCAGCTGGATATAAGATCTGCCGAAATAAGAGATGTGATAAAGGAAGAAAGACCAGAAGTAATAAACCATCATGCTGCTCAAATAAGCGTGCCCGATTCTGTAAAAGACCCTATTTATGATGCAGATGTAAACATAAAAGGCTTTTTAAATATTCTTGAAGCTGCTGTTACATATGGGGTGAGAAAGATTATATTTATATCCTCTGGGGGAGCAATATATGGGGATGCAGAAGAATATCCCACAAGTGAACAGTACCAGCCAAAACCACTTTCTCCTTATGCCATAACCAAGTATACTTCAGAACATTACCTCGCATACTACAAGCACCAGTATGGGTTAGAATATGTTACCTTAAGATACGCGAATATATACGGTCCGCGTCAGATTCCACACGGAGAAGCAGGTGTTGTGGCTATATTTATGGACAACATATTAAAAGGGAAGAAATCGATTTTGTACCATTATCCAGAGGATGAAGAAGGTATGATCAGAGATTATTGTTTTGTGGCAGATGTGGTAAAAGCAAACATAAAGGCTTTAACTCGGGGAAACAACGATTTTTTCAATATAGGAACGGGGATAGAAACAAAGACTCTCAAACTGTATAAGCTCATTCTGGATACTTATCAGGAAATGGGTTACAAAGTACCGGATGAGCTAAAAGAACCTCTTAGACAGCCTGCAAGAGCGGGCGATCTAAGAAGAAGCTGTCTCGTTGTAAAAAAGGCGCTAACAGGACTTGGATGGGCTCCCAGTACAGATCTCAGAACCGGTATATTAAAAACCTGGCAGTGGAGACTTAAACAGGAAGCCCTTTAACTTTTCAACTTTCTGAACACTCTTATGTACTCCTTTGCACATGAACTCCAAAGAAATCTCTGTTTCATCGCATTCTTCATCATCTTTTTCCACATCTCTGCATCTTTATAAGTAGATATTGCTCTTTCTATTGCTTTTAACATGTCATAAGGATCAGCCTTGTAAAATTTAAATCCCGTGCCTGGAAATAATTCTGTAGGATCTGTCACAGTATCATTTAACCCTCCGGTTGCTCTCACTATAGGTAATGTACCATATCTCATGGCATACATCTGCGTAACACCACACGGCTCAAATAAAGACGGAATAAGTACCATATCTGCCCCTGCAATTAATCTGTGGAGTGTTACCTGATCAGTGTCTTTGAGTAAGTAAAAATTGTCAGGATAGACACTACACAATTCCCAAAAGATGTTCTCTACTATAGGATCCCCTTTTCCTAAGACAGCCACTATTACATTCATTTCAGCAAGCCTGCTTGCCGCTCTGATTACCAGAGAGCAACCTTTGTGTTCTTCTAATTCCGTGGGCATTGCTATTATCGGAGTGTAAATGGCTTTTGTTTTATCAGCTATCTTCAGTTTCTCGATAAGGTCTTGCTTGCAGACCAGTTTTCCATCAAGATCATTTTCAGAATAACGCCTCTTTATAAAGAGATCTGTTTCCGGATTCCATTGATTGTAGTTGCATCCATTTAATATTCCGTAAAGCTTATGGTTCATATCCTTCAACATCTTATCAACACCTGCACCAAATTCAGGCTTTTGTATCTCTTCCGCATATGTAGGACTTAAGGTTACAACAGCATCTGAGAAAAATATCCCGGCTTTAAGAAGGCTTATCTGTCCGTAAAACCCTATCTTTTCTTCTTCGTAGTACGAATCGGAAAGGCCAACAATTTCTTTCTTTTCCAAAGGAACAAGCCCGTGACTCATGTTGTGAATAACAAAAACTGTAGAGATATCCTTTACCTCTTCCTTTGCAAAAGGAATCAACAGCCCTGTATCCCAATCATTTGCAATCAGTATATCAGGGGGAGGTTCTAATGCCCTTAAAAGGATGGACGCAAGCCTACAAAAAAACACCGATCTTTCTGCCTGATCATTTAAAAGCAAGACAGAACTGTAAACTAAATAGAGAGGAATTCCTGAAAACTCAGCTTTAAAAAAAGCCACTTTAAAATCGTCTTTTCCTATGCTTAAGTCTTTTTCGTAAAGAAGAGATAGTTCCATCTGTTCTAAAAACGAAGAATATGCAGGCAATACAAATGCCACTTCACATCCCTGATCCTTCAATGCCAAAGCGAGATCTTTCACGCTATTTCCTATTTCTCCTCCTTTTGTGAATGGAGAAAGTTCCCTTGACGCAATAAGAACTTTCATACCAAATAGCTGGCCAATTGATCTGCTAAGGAAAACCCTTTTTTGGTTGGAATGATCCTTTCCTTGGATATTCTTATTAATCCCTCTTTTTCTAAAAGATCCAGCATGTCCTTAGAAACTTTACAAACAGACACTTCCACACCGTAGCAGGTTCTTAATCCCAAAAAGAGTCTTTCTATCCGGATCTGCTCCTCTGACAACTCTTCCACCTCTTCTATCGGCAAAAGCCCTGAGTTTAGCTTTTCGTAATATTTCTTCAATGAAGAAAGATTCCACCACCTTCTCCTTCCGTCAAATGAATGAGCTGAAGGACCAAGCCCCAAATATGGGATCTGCATCCAGTATTTAAGATTGTGTTTGGAGACATAATACTCTGTCTTTGCAAAATTAGAAATCTCGTAGTGAACATAACC
The DNA here is from genome assembly GCA_964393645.1 of uncultured Desulfobacterales bacterium. Classification (GTDB taxonomy): domain Bacteria; phylum Desulfobacterota; class DSM-4660; order Desulfatiglandales; family JALVZP01; genus JALVZP01. The sequence continues at coordinate 7,765 of CAYMUI010000045.1, forward strand.
TTTGCTTTCCATAAAAGCAGAGGTCTGCATAAAAAAATCGGCCTTTTTGTCTTCATCCACAGGCATTATCTTGCCTGAACAAAACAGGTTCCACAAACGAGTCTTCTTTTCAAATGTAAGTTCGTAACATGAAATGTGCTCTGGATCCAAACGGATGATCTCCTTCAGATCCTCAAACCATTCTGTCAAAGACTGACCGGGAATGCCATAAATCATATCAATTCCTATATTTTCAAAACCTGATTTTCTCAAGATTTCATATGCCCTAAGTGCTTGCGTTGGGGAATGTCTTCTTCCTAAGAACTTTAAAAACTTATCTTTTAAAGACTGAATTCCGAGCACTATTCTGTTTACACCTAAATCTTTCAAAAATTTTGCCTTGCCTATGTCAATATCACATGGATTTGATTCGACAGTTATTTCCGCACCATTTTGGATCTTAAGTCTCTTGAATATCTCAGCAAAAATCAACTCCATGTCTTTCTCTTTTAAAAGGGTAGGAGTTCCTCCTCCTATATAAATCGTATCAAATGATTGTGAAAAAACATTCTTCTGAAAAGATATTTCCTTTTTTAATCCTTCTAAAAACCTTGGCAAAAGCGTAAGAGATGAGATAGAGTAAAAGTTACAATAGTAACACTTAGATCTACAAAACGGTATGTGTATGTACAAACCTGGTTTCTGCATCTGCATTTAAAAATTATATCAAAAATCCAAAATAACCAGAATGATCTGTCTTGACAGGTAAGTAAAAGTGTGAAAACTAACATGAAAAGCCTATAGAATGGAGAAAAGAGATGAAAGAAGCTTATTTGTATGAAAAACTCGAGCAAAAAAAGGTAAAATGCCATCTGTGCAACCATGGATGCGTAATAAAAGAAAATGGAAAAGGAATATGTGGGGTAAGAGAAAACAAAGATGGCATACTGTACTCCTTGGTATATGATAAAGTCATAGCGGCACATTTAGATCCTATTGAGAAAAAACCACTTTTTCACTTTCTTCCCGGAACCACCTCCTTTTCCATAGCAACAGTGGGATGCAACTTTAGATGCAGGTTTTGTCAAAATTATGAAATCTCTCAAATGCCCCACGACTATAAAAAAATCGTGGGAGATCTGATTCCGCCTGATAGAATAGTTGCATATGCTATAAAGAATGGTGCAAAAAGTATTTCTTATACTTATACAGAACCTACTGTATATTTTGAGTTGTGCCTTGACACATCAAGAATTGCAACTGAAAAAGGTCTAAAAAATGTGTTTGTAACCAACGGTTACATGACTGACAAATGTTTAAAGGAAATCTATCCTGATTTGCATGCCGCAAATGTAGATCTAAAATCATTTAAAAACCAATTTTATAAAGACCTTTGTGGAGCTCGGCTTGAACCTGTTTTAAAAACCATAGAAACCATGAAGAGTATGAATATATGGGTAGAGGTTACAACTCTCATCATCCCGGGTTACAATGATAGTGAAGCAGAACTAAAAGAGATTGCAAAGTTTTTGGTCTCCTTAGATTCCCATATTCCATGGCATGTGACAAGATTTTATCCCACTTATAAACTTACCACACCGTCACCAACTCCTGTGGAAACTCTCCGAAAAGCAAGAGAAATAGGGCTTTCACAAGGACTTAAATATGTTTACACAGGGAACATCCCTGGCGATAAAGGAGAAAATACATATTGTCCTAACTGCAATAAGATCCTTATAGAAAGACATGGTTTTTACATTCACCGATTTGAACTAAAAAATGGAATGTGTCCTCATTGTAATACAGAAATAAAAGGAATTTGGAATTAAAATCCTCTTGAAAATCATAGAAAGCTCTGCTACTTTATTTCCTGCTATTAAATTTAATCTTCAGGTATCTGACATGGCGGATGCAATACATCCTGTTCCTGTGGTAAGATCAAATTCGGAGCGAAGATGTCTTTCATGTGGTACTAAAAATGTAAAACCGGGCAGAAGATACTGCTCCAAGGAATGCAGACAACATATGAACTGGGTTCTTTCTTTGTCCAAAGGTCTTTTAAAGGCAGTTAATACGAGATATGCCACATTTTCCTATACTTCAGAGTATGTCATATTAGATATTCTTCCTGTTTGGTCTAATGGTATTTCTCGATTTATTGGTAAAAGAAAACCGGGCAATAAACCAGCAGAAGACTTGAAGGAACTTATATTGTATTGGGGAAAAAAGTGGCACGATTTAGTGAATAACAACAATTCTAAAAGCTATGCTTCATTCTTTATTGTAAAACAAACCTATGTGGAAGACTTAGATCCAAATTCCATAAAGCCCATAAAAATAGCGATTCCTCGGCTCTCAAAAAGAGAAAAATTTTGCATGAAGATACTTAGAATAAGAAAGGAAGAGCTTTTTTCAGACCAAGCAATTACCTTAATAAAGACTGCTTACAGGAAAATGGCAAAGCTATACCATCCCGATATGGGAGGAGATGAAGAAAAATTTAGACAGCTTAATGAAGCGCACAAACACATGCTCATGTGGGCAAAAAACCCTAACTATAGCTTTAGAAAAGCTCTTGAGGGATGCTGGTCTTATGATGGAAATACAAACAGATGGTCTCCGCCTTTATAACTATTCTCTTTTTATAAGCCTGTTTATCAACTTTTGAGTCACTGTGCCCAATGATTCGTAAGACCATCCAGAGGCAGAACCGGTAGAGCTCCAAATCAATCTGTTTCTGTCCTTGCTCAACTCGTATAGGTACAAGATGATACTTACTGCCGGTTCACCATCAACTCCTACTTTATATCTGAATTCATTTACCGCGCCTGTAAATGCATACTTAACACCTTTTTCACGCAACCTCTTCATAAGCTGGAATATTTCTTTGCGTGTGTAATCTCTTGAATCCAAATTTAAAAATCTGTTCTCTACTTTATAGCCCTTGGTTATTAAGACCCCTTCTAATATAGAAGCTACTCTTCTGCCTGCTAATGGGGTTTCCGTATTGTTCTCCAGAGGAAGAACACAAACATAATCTTTTTGATTGATATTTAAGCTCTGCTTGTCAGTTACTTGCTTTGCACAAGAACCTGACAAAAGAACTAAAAAGAGAGTGAGACAACCGAAAAAAGATCTCGCTTTTATCTCATACATACACTTCTTACCTGCCTCAGATCAGTAAGTCCCATCAGAATCTTTCTTATTCCGTCCTGCATAAGAGTCCTCATCCCATCCTTTATTGCCTGATCTCTCAGCTCTTCTACAGGAGCTCTCTTCTGGATTAATCTTTTAATCTCAGGGGTTCCTACCAGCAGTTCAAATAAAGCTACCCTTCCTCTGTAACCAGTATTGTTACATTTTGCACATCCTTTTGCTCTGTAGAGGAACAAATCTTCACTGTATTCAACGCCCAACTCTTCAAATCCCTCCCCATAAGATTCTCTCAGTATTTCAAATTCTTCTCTTTCTGGGTGGTATTTTTCCTTACAATCGGGACAGAGAGTTCTTGCCAAGCGCTGGGCAAGTATACCTAATATAGCATCGGCAAAGTTAAACGGATCCAAACCCATGTCCAAAAGTCTTGTGATGGTTTCTGGAGCGCTGTTAGTGTGAAGCGTACTAAATACCAGATGCCCTGTAAGAGAAGCTTCTATAGCAGTAGAAGCGGTCTCCAAGTCTCTCATTTCTCCTATCATTATCACATCCGGGTCTGCTCTTAAAAATGCCCTCATTGCAGCTGCAAAATCAAGCCCTATCTTAGGCATAACCTGTACTTGACGAAGACCCTCTTGAGTAATTTCTACAGGATCTTCAGCAGTCCAGATCTTCTTTTCAGGTGTGTTTATCTGTCTCAGAGCAGAGTGAAGTGTGGTGGTTTTTCCAGACCCGGTAGGACCAACTACTAACACAATGCCATAAGGTTTGTGGATAATATCCAAGAATTCCTTGTAGTCTCTTTCACTCATATAAAGTTTTTCTAATGGAATCGGCTCTCCGCTATGCAATATCCTCATGACTACATCCTCGTTTTGCCCAACAGTAGGCAAAGTGGCTACTCTTAGTTCTATATCAAGAGGGGCAAATTTCTTAAATTGAATTTTTCCGTCTTGAGGCAGTCTTCTTTCGGAAATGTCTAAGTCTGCCATTATCTTTATACGGGAGATGAGAGCATTTTTATAGATATATGGCACAGTCTGATACACCTGACACACACCATCTACTCTTATTCTTATCAGCACAGGCTTTTTCCCAAGCTGGGGTTCGATATGAATATCAGAAGCGCCTCTATTGTATGCATCTATTATGATCTTGTTTACTAACTGAACGATAGCACTGTCTTCCTCAGAGATGTATTCCTCTTCTTCCTCTTCTTCCTCAGCCTTTTCTTCTGATTCTAATTGAGTGATTAAGGTCTCTATACTCGTAGTATCAGTCAGTGGGGTAATCTTCTTTACATTGAAGAAAAGATCTATAATTTTTTCTATGTCATCTTTAGTAGATACCCAGTACTCAAATTTATTACCTGGTAGTATTTTTGTTATGACATCTCTTGCAGGAAGAAAATTGGGATCTTCCATAGCCACAATAATTTTATCACCTTCTTTTGCTATAGGGACGAATCCATTGTACTTCAAAAAACCGGGTTTAAGCCCCTGTAACAGATCTGTGGGAATGGGCATGTGAGGATCATAAGAGATAAACTTTGTGTTGTAAAATTCAGAAAGAGACTTGCCTATATCTTCTTTGGACACATTAAAATCGCTCATAAGCACAGACTCTACACTTTTCTTCAGCTTTCTTGCCAGTGACATTGCGCTCGCCAGGTCTTGAGGGGTAATAATGTTATTTCTTATGAGGTAGTCAAACTTTGTACGAGTAGTCTTTTGAGCAGCTTTTTGATTTTTGAAAAAGGCAACCCCTAAAACTCCCCCTATATCCTGCACGAATTTTTCGTCTTCTTCACTAAAGCTATCTGCTCCTCTTTTGTTTATAAGTTGAACGACACCAAGTATGTGTCTTTTGTATATGATAGGCGTAACAAGTACCTGTTTTGTTCTGTACTTTGTCCTTTCATCCCATTTCTTATCAAACTTAAGATGAGGACTTATTTTCTTTAACTCTTTTTCTTCATACACATCCTTTATATTTATGGTCTTACCAGACCAAGCACAATAACCTGCTATACTGTTAGTATTAACAGGAACCCTGATCTCACTGATCTCGTCGCCTGTTTTTATCTTGGAGTAGATTTCTCTGTTCAATCCGTCCACTGCGTATATGGTAATTCTGTCAGCATCAAAAAGGCTCAGAATTTCACCTTGCAGGTTTATCAAAATCTCTTCTGTATTCGGAGCAGAGTGAATCTCATTTATTATGTAAGCAAGTCTTTTTTGGTATTCTAACTCTTTTTCAAGCTCACCTTTATTAGAAACAGGTGTCTTCCTTCTCAAAAGAAAAGCCATTTTTTTGTCCTTTTCTTGTTATTTCAAATTTATTATAAAGTAACATACAAGTTTCTGAGTGACAATATCAAAATGGAAGCAAAAGGCACACTAATAGACTCTCACGCACACCTGGATACAGAAGAATTTTCCAAAGACCTAAGAGAAGTGATAGACAGGGCAAAACAGGAAGGAGTCGAGAATATCGTAACAGTTGGGATAGACTTACAAAGCTCCGTAAGGGCTGTTGAAATAGCTAACAAGTATGAGGGAGTATACGCTGCTGTTGGTCTTCACCCTCACAATGCAAAAAAGGCAAAAGAGAACTATATAAAAGAACTAATCTCCTTAGCATCAGACAAAAAAGTGGTGGCTTGGGGAGAGATAGGATTAGACTTTTTCAAAAGTTATTCTCCCTCTGAGCAACAAAAAAAGGTGTTTATCGAACAATTGCAAGCTGCTGCTGAACTGGATCTTCCTGTGATTATACACGACAGAGATGCTCATGAAGAGGTGTTTTCCATTCTGAAAGAGATAACTAAGAGATATAACAAAGTAAGAGGAGTAATCCATTGTTTTTCAGGAGATACAGATCTGGCTAAGAGGTTTATTCAGATAGGCTTTTACATATCGATTCCAGGAACTGTTACTTACAAAAAGGCTTCCAAGATAAGAAGGGTTGTATCTGAAATCTCCTTAGAACACATTCTTATAGAAACAGATTGTCCTTTTTTAACCCCTTATCAGAAAAGAGGAAAGAGAAATGAACCTTCTTTTGTAAAATTTGTGGCTCAGGAAATAGGACTCATCAAGGGGGTAGATTTCGAATTAGTGTCTGATAAAACCTCAGCTAATGCAAAAAAGCTGTTTGGGCTATGAAAAGGTTCAAAAGCATCTCTAAGGACTATCCATTGATACTTGCATCCTCTTCTCCAAGAAGAAAAGAGCTTCTTCAGAATTTGGGAATTCCTTTTAAAATCCATCCCAGTAATATAGAGGAAAAAGCTGTTAATGTGGATGAATTTGAGGAATTTGCACTTAATATGGCAACAGAAAAAGCAAAATGTGTATATGACAAATTAAAGGACGGATGGATTCTTGGAGCAGACACTATTGTGGTTATAGACGGAAAGCTTTTTGGCAAACCAAGGAATTATCAGGACGCAAAAAATATGCTCAATGTATTAAGTGGAAGAGAACACACGGTAATAACGGGCTTTTGTATAATAGATCCTTCTGGAGAAATTTCTCATTCAGAATCAGTAAAATCAAAAGTGAATATAAGAAAACTGAGTGAAGAAGAAATAGATGCTTATCTTGCAACAAAAGAACCTTTTGATAAAGCGGGAGCATACGCTGTACAAGGTATAGGTGCTTTTATGATAAAAAGTATAAATGGTTCTTATACAAATGTAGTGGGACTCCCTTTGTGTGAAGTAATAGTTGCGCTTAAGAAGATAAAAGCACTTGAAAGATTTCCGTAAACAATAAAAAAGTGGGCACGCCGAGATTTGAACTCGGGACCTCTACCGTGTCAGGGTAGCGCTCTCCCCCTGAGCTACGTGCCCTTTGAAGATATTAAATACAATCTGCTGGATATTGTCAATGAAAAAAGACCCGCTTTTGGTCATACATCAAGGAGCAATAGGAGACTTTGTGTTGATACTGCCTTTTTTACTTGCTTTAAAAAAGAGGTACAAAATTGGTCTTTTCTGCAAAGAACAAAATACAATCATCGCTCGTTACTTTAAAGCAGCAGATACCACATTCCCTATAGAGAGCAAAATATTTTCCTCTCTTTTTTCCAGAAACCCTCACAAAGTGTTGGTGGATATGATAAGACCGTACAAGAAAATTTTATTGTTCTCTTTTTCAGAAGAATTAAAAGGACGACTTGATTCTATTGCTCGAGAAGAATGTCAGGTCCTGTTGATTCCACCTCGTCCTGATAAGGAAGTAAAAATCCATGTTTCAAAGTATATAGAAAAAAACCTGTTTGAAAAGGGTCTCCTTACAGAGAAGGTAAGCTTGAAAAGGACTGTTATAAATCCTAACGGAATAACAATCCTGCATCCAGGTTCTGGAAGCAAAAGAAAAAGGTGGAGTCTGAGCAACTTCTTAGAGCTATTTTACATGCTTGAGTCAGAAAAGATAGAAACAGCTTTTTTACTCGGTCCAGCTGAAGAAGACCTGTTACCTGTACTAAGTATCCGCGTTCCCCAAGAGAAACTTTTTTTTATAGATGACATGCTTTGCCTTTTAAAAATGCTAAGCACCATCAAAGGCTTCATTGGGAACGACTCAGGTGTTTCTCATCTTTCAGCATTTATAGGAATTCCTACCCTCACATTGTTTGGGCCATCTGACCCTAACAGATGGAGACCCATAGGAAGCAAAACTGCTGTCTTAAGAGGTACAAATCAGTGCAGACCGTGTTTTGAAATAAAAAAAGAAAACTGTGCTCATCCCATATGTCTGACTAACATAAAACCCCGGCAAGTACTTCAAGTTTACAAGAAACTTATTTTTTAAGAGCATTCATAATAAATTCCATTTGCATATTCACATAATCATCAATAGAGAGTCTTTTTCTGAAATGCCATCTTTTTAAACTCCACATGTGAGCCAATATGATGATGTTATAGGAGGCTACATCAACATCCACATTTCTAAACACGCCTTTTTTTATTCCATCTTCTATAATATTGCCAAATATCCTGCTTAATTCGACTTCCATATCCATTATCTTAGACTTTGATGCCTTATCAAGAGAACTGGATTTTTGATACATAAGTAGAACCTTATCCTGCTGTTGATCCAGCATCCTAAAGTAAAGAGATATAGCAATGGAAAGCCTTTTTTCCGGTTCTTCTATATCCTTTAGTTGAGAAATAAGATTTTCTTTAAATATATTCAGCATATCTTCCATTATCAAACGCATTATCTCGGATTTGTTTTTTATATACTGATATGTCACAGGTACAGTAACTCCGGCTTTTTCAGCAATCTCTTCTATAGATGTGGCTTTAAACCCTTTTTTTGCATAAAGCTCACTTGCCGCATCTATTATTTTCTGCCTTACTTTGTCTTTTGCTACTATCTGGTCTAATATGCCGAGTCTTTTTTTGCCCTGCATCTTCCCTCTCCTAAAAGCTTTACTACATTTGAAAAATTATGTTAGCTTATTAACCAAGCTTTGTAAACTAAATAAATTAAATATGAACTATCTTTCAAAGTTAAAGCATTTAAGAGAAGCAAAACAGATTGTAGAAGATCTTAAAAAAAAGGGTAAAAAAATAGTTTTTACAAACGGCTGTTTTGACATCTTGCATGTAGGCCATGTAAGATATTTGAATGATGCAAAAAAATACGGTGATTTTTTGATAGTGGGAATAAACAGTGATTCTTCTGTCCGAAGAATAAAAGGAGAGAACAGACCTATAATAGATGAAAAAGCAAGAGCAGAAGTTGTTGCTGGTTTAGATTCTGTGGATATGGTAATCATATTTTCTGAAGATACCCCTTATGAACTCATTAAAACACTTGAACCAGACGTGCTCATAAAAGGTGGAGATTGGAAAGAGGAAGAGATTGTCGGGGCAGACATAGTAAAAAGATCTGGCGGAAAGGTACTTACAGTTCCTTATATTTCAGGCTATTCTACCACATCTATTATAGAAAAAATAATAAGGCTTTATTGTAAATAAACTACTTTTTGTTTACATCGCCCAGGCCAAGAAGATGAAAACCGAGTCCAAAACTGTTTTGTTCATCTTGTCTTTCCAGCTTTAGTGTCATTGCCCAACACTGACTCTGGTATGTAAGCCAGTAAGAATTAGAGACAGTGGTATCAGACCTCATTTCGAGTGAAAACTGGCTTCCAAATGAAAAACCATAGGCTAAATTTATATCAAAGTATCCATCAATGCTTTCTCTACTGCCTCTGTAGTAAACATAATCTAACCTGTACACATCTTTTCTTCCCCGCGTTCTTGGAACATAAAGATTTGCAGAAAACAAAGCAGAATTTATGTCTTTGTCGTAGTGGTCAAAATTAAAATAGCCTCGCAAGTCCAAATCAGGATAGGGAGTTGCCACCAAGTTCATAGAAAGGGGAGTAAAATGTCTGTCTCCATCGTCTCCGTATCCTTTGAAGTCATAGCCCTGATTTATGTAAAAACTTACCCATTGCCTGTAGCTTGTATTTCCCTTTTCGTCCACTAATTTTGCGCTCAGAAAATTCCTTAGTGAAAACTGAATAAGATTTACATCAGACTCACTATCAACAGGCTCAAACCAAGGTCTGTACTTGCCATAACCCATGTTTTCCTTGTATCTGTATGTAAGCTCTGGCCACATGTAATGGGTCAACTGCTTTGCTCCTTTCCAATCCACATCAAAAGACCTCTGGGCTTTTAAAGAAAGCCTTGTTCCTGTCTCATAAGAGCTTTTGGATTGATAAGTGTCAGAACCTATCTCTTTATTTATAATCTGTCCGGTGTAGTCATATTTGAAATAAGGTTCAAATTCAATAACATCTTTAAACCAGAGAGGAAATCTGAATTCTGGATCTAATGAAAACCTGCTGCCCGTATCTCCTGTATCTCTCCATATGTATCCATAACTTGTGTGGAATTCGTAAAACACGGGTAGATCTTGAATCTGCTCCGGCAACCAGTGAAAGTATAACTCTGTCAAAGGCTCAGGGGTATTGTCATTGTGGATATGCTCCGGCCTTTCATAGAAACTGCTCATAAGCTGGAGACTGTAGTCTTTTCTATCCCTGCTCAGCCTTAATGCTGTTCTTCTGGTTGGAGACCTCATCTCATCCATTGGTCTATTCATGTCATCCGCAAGATCTGTTCTCGCGTTAAAACCAAATAGACCTCTCTCAAACTCCAACATGTAATCCTGATCACTTACATAATCCCAGTCCAGTTTTGCCATAATATCAAACGGAAGTCTTTGATCTGCTTTTCCTCTGAACCAATACCTTGTTTTATTGCTTCTTCTGTAAGGACTTAATTCTCTGTCATCGCTGTCTGTCATGTCTTTTTCGCCCACATTATCAGAAAGAATATCTGCAAGAAAGAAGAGCTTGGAATCTCTACTGGTTACATGTCTAAATTCTACCCCCTGCATATAGCCTCTTTTGTCTAAGTACCTCTGATAAAGTGTGGCATCTGTTGAATCTGAGATAGCCCAGTAAAATGGAAGTTCCATATCAAAACCATTTCTTGCAAAGTATCCCGCTCTTGGGGGAAGAAAACCCGATTGTCTATCCTTCTTGGTAGAAAACATTATATATGGGATATAGAATACCGGAATCCCTTTTACCTTAAAAACAGCGTGCTTTACCTTTCCATATCCTTCAATTGTCACCTTTACTTCGGAACTATCAAGACTCCAAGCAGGTCTTTCGGAATCACAAGTGGTAACTCTGCACTTCTTTATCACATAGGTATTCTTCGCTACTTTCTTTATTTCTTCTCCGCTTATGTAATAATGTCCGCCTTTTACGAAAATACAGGCTTTTTTCAAAACTCCGGTTCCTTTCTTCAGATTTATCTCCCCTTCTTCTCCAACCATGATGTCATCTGGAGTCTCAAACCATACATCACCTTTCAACTTCGCCAACCCCGTAATTTCGTTGTAAGAAACCTTATTAGCATACAAATAATTATTCCCTTTTCTTAATATTACATCCCCTTCCCCTGTATATACCTTGTGCTGAGCATCATAGCCCAAGATATTTGCCTTTATTTCCCAGGGCAAGCTTTTGTCCACGGCACAAAAGGAAAGTTCAGAAAACAGAACCACCGAGACAAAGATCAAAAGTCCACACAGCGCCTTTTTCATTCTATCATCTCATCAGTAAAATAATGCTTAGGGTCAAGATATGACAGTGCTTCTCCCACCGTAAAAAGAGAACCTGTTACTAAGATAAGATCATTTGGAGTGGCTATATCTTTTGCTCTTTCCAGAGCGTCTGTAAGTCTTGGAATCACCTCTCCCTTCTTATTAAACCGGACAGCATAGCTTCTCAAAAGCTCTGGCTCGGCTGCCCTTGAGTAAACAGGTCTTGTATATATGACATAGTCACTTTTAGGGACAATGGCTCCTAAGATAGACTTTATATCTTTGTCCTTCATGATCCCAAGCACCAGAATTAACTTTTTATCTGGATATCTCTGCTTTATGGATTTGCTCAGCATTCTCATTGCATAGCAATTATGAGCACCATCCAGAATTATTAAAGGAGAGTCTGAAACTGTATGCATTCTTCCGGGCCAAAAGGTCTTTTTTATACCGTGGTATATACATTTGTCTTCTATCCTGAAACCTTTTTCTCTCAAAAGCTCCACTACTCCCAAAGAAATAGCCACATTTCTGGCCTGAAATAGCCCGTCCATCTCTGTTTTTAAGCCTTTAAAGGTTGCCTTTATCCCATAATAATCCACAAAACCGTTTCTATTCCTGTACCTTATGTCTGTGCCTACCCTAAAAAAAGGGGCATCTTTGCTGCTTGCCACTTCTTTAAAAAAACAAGCAAGTGCAGGCTGAGTTACTCCCGTTACAAGATCCACACCGTTTTTTATTATCCCGGCTTTTTCCTTGGCGATATCTATAAGTCGTGGACCTAAATACTGCTGGTGATCCAAACCGATGTTAGTTATAACAGACACCACAGGATGAATCACATTTGTAGCATCAAGCCTGCCCCCCATTCCCACTTCCATTATATCTATGTCTGTTTCATGACGGGCAAAGTAAATGATCGCCATAGCAGTGGCAGCTTCAAAAAATGTGGGAGGCTCCTTAGGAGAAAAACTTTTTTTCAGTTCAAATATTAGTTCTGCAGCTTCTTCTTTTTCTATTTCCTCCCCATTGATTCTGAATCTCTCTGTAAATCTTACAAGATGGGGTGATGTGTAAAGACCTACTTTATAGCCCGCCTCTTTTAAAACAGAAGCAATAAATGCTGCAACAGATCCCTTTCCGTTTGTACCTGCTATGTGCACATATGTTTTTTGTTTATGTGGATCTCCAAAAGCCTTTAATATATCCTCTGTCTTGGAAAGACCAAATTTTATTCCAAATTTCTGAAGGCTATATATGTAATTTAGCGCTTCTTTATAGGTATATCTCTGCATCTTAGCTACTGTGTCTGCTTACTATATCATATACATGCTCAAGGGCGGTTTTCAGATGTTCAGGCTTGTTTCCCCCTCCCTGCGCCATATCAACCCTTCCCCCACCTTTTCCACCAACAAGAGAAGCTATCTCTTTTATAATCTCTCCCGCATTAAACTTAGCTATCAAGTCCTTGGTTACCATACATGTAAGCATAACCTTTCCGTCCTTTTCTGCTCCCACCACCACTATTCCGGACCTGATTTTATCCCTTATCTTATCAGCAGCATCTCTAAGCTCTTTTTGTGAATCTGCTTCCAGTACCTTTGCTACTACTTTTATCCCATTTATCTCTTTTATTCCGGCTGTAATATCTTCTGCTTTTCCTGTAAGCAGTTTTTGTTTGAGAGATTCTATTTGTCTGTCCTTTTCTTTTATTTCTCCCAGCAATTTATGGATTCTTGGAATCACCTCTTCTGTAGAAACCTTTAACATAAATGCAGCATCTCTTATCTGTCTCATTTTATCTTGTACATACCTTACAGCCGTATCTCCTGTAATCGCTTCTATCCTTCTTACATTGGAAGCAACAGAACTTTCACTGACGATTTTAAAGAAGCCTATATCTCCGGTTCTCTTTACATGAGTGCCACCGCACAGCTCTCTACTGATTCCATCACCTATTTCCACAACCCTCACCTTTTCTCCGTACTTTTCTTCAAATATAGCTATCGCACCCGACCTAATAGCCTCATCTCTGTCCATTTCTTTTACACTTACAGGATGATTTTCTCTTATAAGCTTGTTTACATTTGCTTCTATCTCTTCTATCTTGTCCCAAGAAATCTGAGAAAAATGACTAAAATCAAATCTGAGTCTATCAGGAGCAACTAAGGAACCAGCCTGTTTTACATGAACTCCCAACAGATCTCGCAAAACCGCATGAAGTAAATGAGTGGAAGTATGATTTCTGGCTATATCTTCTCTTCTGCTTTTATCCACTTCTGCCTCTACCTGATCTCCCACACAAAGATACCCACTTTCTAAGACCCCTATATGCAGGATAAGGTCTTGGGATGGCTTCTTTGTGTCATCTACTCTAAATAAAAAGTTTTTTCCTCTTATGTATCCCGTATCTCCCACTTGTCCTCCTGCTTCCCCGTAGAATGGAGTTTTATCCAAAATAAGCTTTGCTTTATCCGATTGAACTATCTTTTCACACACTTTTCCATCTTTTATTATTCCCAAAACCTTTGCCTTGCACTTTAAAAGCTCATATCCGCAAAATTCACTCTTTAACCCTTTTTCCATAAGATCTTTTATCCCTTCTGATTCTATCCCTTTGTCAGATTTCCAGCTTTTCTGCGATAACTCTCTTTGTCTTTGCATTGCTTTTTTATAGCCTTCTATATCCAACTTAAGCCCTTCATATCTTGCTACATCCTCTAATATGTCTACTGGGAGGCCATATGTATCATATAGCTTAAATATAAGCTCGCCTGGTATTATGTCTTGGTTTTTAGACTTTATCTTTTCTATTTCCTCCTCCAAAATACGCATACTGTAGCTTAAGGTTTGAGCGAATCTCTTCTCTTCATTCTCTGCAATATGAAAGATGCTGTTTTTTGCCTGTAAGAGCTCTTTATAGTCCTCACCCATTACCTCAACCACCTTCATGCATATATCTGAAAGGAAGCTATCCTTAATACCTAATACATTCCCGAATCTTGCTGCTCTTCTTATTATTCTTCTCAACACATATCCTCTTCCTTCGTTAGAAGGGATAACCCCGTCTGCTATAAGAAAGGAGATGGCCCTTGCATGATCTGCTATTACTCTAAATGCAACATCTTTTCTTCTGTCACTGCCATAGGATTGACAGGCTAACTCTTCTATACGAGATATAATCTCCTTAAACAGATCTATTTCGTAGTTAGACTTTACTCCCTGTATTACTGCGGTAAGTCTCTCAAGTCCCATTCCGGTGTCTATATTAGGCTTTGGGAGTGGGGTAAGCTTTCCAGACAAATCTCTATTGTACTGGGTAAATACAAGATTCCATATTTCCAAGTACCTATCGCAGTCACATCCAGGGCCACAGTCAGGTCTTCCGCATCCCAGCTCCGGACCCTGATCAATAATGATCTCAGAACACGGGCCACAAGGTCCTGTGTCTCCCATTGTCCAAAAATTGTCTTTCTCTCCAAGACGCACAATTCTATCTGACGAAAGCCCTATTTCCTTCTCCCATATGGTATAAGCCTCGTCATCTTCTAAGTACACAGAGACATAAAACTTGTCTTCAGGAAGCTTATATTCTGTTACAAGGAGCTCCCATGCCCATATTATCGCTTCTTTTTTGAAATAGTCTCCAAAAGAAAAATTTCCAAGCATTTCAAAAAAAGTATGATGTCTGGCAGTGTAACCCACATTCTCTAAGTCATTATGCTTACCACCAGCTCTCATACACTTTTGAACACTGGCAGCCCTTTTGTAAGGTCTGGTTTCTTCTCCTAAGAAGACCTTTTTAAACTGCACCATCCCAGCGTTTGTAAAGAGCAAAGTAGGGTCACCTACGGGAATTAGAGGAGAGCTGGGCACAATTTCATGATCTTTTTTTCTGAAAAAATCCAGAAACTTAATTCTTATGTCTCTAAGTCTCATCACGATCTTTCCTGTCTTTGAGATTCTTTTTCCTCAGACTTAGGTTTTTTAATTCCAGACTTCTCTCTTATCTTTTCTTCTATTTCCTGTGCCAGTTCTTCATGTTCTCTTAAAAATTGAATAGCAGTCTGTCTGCCCTGACCCATTTTATGTTCTTTATAAGAATACCAAGAACCACTTTTATCTATAATTCCAAATGCGACCCCCAGATCCAGTATATCCCCTTCTTTGGAAATGCCCTTTCCGTATATGATGTCAAACTCGGCTTCCTTAAAAGGTGGTGCAATCTTATTTTTTACTACTTTCACCTTTGTTCTATTTCCAATCACTCTGTCCCCTTCTTTTACAGGAGCAAGCTTCCTTATGTCTAATCTCTGGGATGCATAAAACTTGAGAGCATTACCTCCTGTGGTCGTTTCGGGATTCCCAAACATGACCCCTATCTTCATTCTGATCTGGTTTATGAATATTACACATGTCATAGACTTGCTGATCACTGCTGTTAATTTTCGCAGGGCTTGAGACATAAGTCTCGCTTGAAGTCCCACATGCTGATCTCCCATCTCTCCCTCTATTTCCGCCTTTGGCACAAGAGCTGCTACCGAATCTATTATAAGAGCATCCACTGCTCCGCTTCTAACAAGTATTTCTGCTATTTCCAAAGCCTGTTCCCCTGTATCAGGTTGTGAAACTAAGAGATTGTCTACATTCACTCCCAAATTTTTTGCATAATTCACATCCAGAGCATGTTCTGCATCGATAAAGGCAACTACTCCTCCCATTTTTTGAGCCTCTGCAGCTATGTGAAGAGCGAGCGTGGTCTTACCAGAAGACTCTGGACCAAATATCTCAACAATCCTTCCCCTTGGAACCCCACCAGTGCCGAGTGCTATATCAAGGGAAAGAGAGCCAGTAGGAATTACAGGTATGTCCAATACCCTTTGATCACTCATTTTCATTATGGAGCCTCGGCCAAACTGCTTTTCAATTTGAAGTATGGCCTGCTCCACTGCTTTTTCTTTATCCATCATATTTTATCACTCCTTTATAATTGTTGATTTGCTTAAAATAGCCTATTTTTTAAACAACAGCAAATAAATGCATTTATTTTTTTCCTTTGATGGGCCAGGAATTCAACTTTGTATAAATCGCTCCGTCAGGTCTTAGTTCGCTTTTAAAAAGAACAAGTTCTTTCAAAACAGTTTCCGGGCTTATTACATCCTTGAACTTGTCTATTACCTCCTTTAACTTGCTTGTCTGATTAAACCCTCTTTTAAACCTTCCTACAGTAATATGAGGGCTGAACTTCCTATTCTCTGTCTTTATTCCAAACGGCTTAAGCCTCTTCTGGAGACTGTCTCTAAAATATGACATCCTCTCTATATCTCCCTCAACCCCTATCCAAAGCACCCGAGCATTTCTTAGACTTGAAAATACTCCGGCCCCTTTTATCCTGATTTTGAATGGTGCGTATTTGTTACATGTTTTTTCCACCGCCCTCCCTATCGACTCTATATCAGATTCTTTTACATTTCCCATAAACACCACCGTAAGATGTATGTTCTCCCTTTTGACCCAGCGTACATCTAAGGATGAGGACTTAAGTCCTTTATATATGA
Source organism: uncultured Desulfobacterales bacterium (assembly GCA_964393645.1). Lineage (GTDB taxonomy): Bacteria > Desulfobacterota > DSM-4660 > Desulfatiglandales > JALVZP01 > JALVZP01. The sequence goes on from CAYMUI010000045.1 coordinate 24,605, forward strand.
AAAAGACGGTTTCTTTTATTTCCTCTGGAATCTCAAATGCCAGGAAGGAACGGATCACCATTTACATACCTTCTAATCCAATCTAAAGCCATCATGGAACTGTTTAACTTTATTTGCTCCCTTTCTCCAAAAAAACGATATCTTCTTGTAACAGTCCCATCTTTTGAAGAAAGCCCGATAAATACAGTACCTACGGGTTTTTGTTTTGTCCCACCTGTAGGCCCTGCTATTCCTGTTACGGCTACCCCTATATCTGACGGGATACATCTTCTTACACCCTCTGCCATCTCTTTTGCTGTTTCAGCACTCACTGCTCCAAAGTTTTTGAGTGTATCCTCTCTTACCCCAAGGATTTTCATCTTAGCTTCGTTGCTGTAAACAACTGCCCCACCCATAAAATAATCTGAACTTCCAGAAACATTTGTTATACGGTGACTTATCAATCCTCCAGTACAAGACTCTGCAACAGAAAGTGTAAGAGAATGGCTTCTAAGTAATCTTCCCACCACCTCTTCCATTTTTTCTTCGTCCTTACCGAATATATAATCAGAAAGTCTTTCTCTTATTTGAGCTTCTATCTCATCTATAGAACTTAACAACTTTGCTTCATCCTCACCTCTCGCGCTTATAACAATATGATATTCCGGAAACACAGGATAAAAACCAAGACTTACCCCTTCCTTTTCTTCTAAATCTTTTAAAGACTCTGCAATAAGAGATTCGTTTATCCCATATAGTTTTAAAACACGTTTTTTTACGATCGGCAACTTTTCCTTAGTATTCCTTAAGATTTCGGGTATAACAAATCTATCTAACAAATATTTCATTTGATCCGGCACCCCGGGTAGAAAATATAACAATACATCCTTATCTCTAATGGAATATCCACATGCATTTCCCTGTAGATCCAGCATTTGTGCTCCTTCCGGCATCCAAGCCATCTTTTCTAAGGAAGGGTTCATCTCTATCCCCATTTCCGCAACTTTTCTTTTTATGTATTCTAACGCGGTCCTATTCAGTTTAAGCGGTCTATTTAGGGCTTTCGCAACTATTTCATTAGTAATGTCATCCTTTGTAGAACCAAGACCACCAGTTACGATTATAAAATCTGCTCTATTCAGAGCTTTTTTTATGGCTTCTGCAACCGTTTCGTACTCATCACCTACAGATGTAATCTTTATTACTTGAATACCTATTGCAGTGAGTCTACCAGCAATATAACAAGAGTTAATATCAAGTGTTCTTCCACTTATAAGCTCATTTCCTATGGTTATGATTTCACCTTTTATCATGTCATCCATATTGATAACCGAAATAGACCATTTCTGTCAATTTGCAAATGTGCTTCTTTTAGTAGTAATTATATGCTATATTCCAAAACATGGAAAAGCCTGTATTGGTTACAGCATATTCGGGCTATAAACTGAATGAAAGACCTATAAGGATATTTTTAAATGATACTAAACTTGAGGTAGAACAAATACTCAAAAGATGGCGAGATGAAGAATATGAGTGTTTCAAAATACTAACCAATGACGGTAACATATATACTTTAAAATGGCATAGAACAGAGGATATATGGATATTGCAGAAAAAATGAAAACAGAGCAATTGAATGACATATTCCAAGAAAACGGGATAGGTATCATGGCCAGTTCTGACCGTAATGGATGGGTTAATATGGCTATATACAGTCCCCCTGTTATTACTAATGAGGGGTTATTAGTATTCGGAGCTACAGAACGCCTTACCTACAAAAATCTCAAAGAAAATCCTCGTGCTATGTTTATGTTTATATGTACCAATAAAAAAGACTGGCAAGGGGTAAGAATAAGACTTTCTCTTATAAAGGATGAAAGTTCAGGTCCTATGCTTGAAAGGTTAAAAGAACGTTTTAAGGAAATGGGATATTATTATTTGGCCTCAGAAATCCGCCATGCCCTTTATTTTAAAGTAGAAGAGGTTAGACCTCTAAAGGGATAGATGTATGTTTTTCACCTCTAAAAATCAAGCGTGAAATCGATCACTTGCTAAAATGAAATCTGAGCTCAAGATTGAAACAGACCTACCTTCAATAAAGATAGGAATTGTAATAGACTCCAGCGAAACTAACTCCTACAATTGGGCTGAATACTTAAGTGAGGATTTAAAAAAAGAGCTGGAAAATTGTTTTCCTGATTTTAAGTGGGACTTTAAGACCATACCAAGACATGACTTTCCCAGAGACATTCCCAAAGACCCTATAGAACTTCTTGAGCTTGGGTCTGATATAAAAATAGAATACAAGTTTGACTTTGTCCTTGTATTTACCACATTACCTCTCAGATCTCGCTTTGAACAAGGAGTAAATGCTGTTCCTTCAAACATACTTGAAACCGCTGTTATAAGCAGCTCTAAGATTTTAGAAAGATATGATACTTCAATGGCAAAGAAGGCCTTGCTTATTTTGGCAAAACATGTACTTGGACACCTGTGGGGGCTTGAACATAAAAACAAGACCGTTATGATGGAAAGAAAGTTTTGGAGCCCAGAAGGACCAGATGATTGGGATGAAGCTGAAAAGATTCAAATAAAAGAATATCTATTAAGTATTGCTGATCCCAGACTGGAAGAAATGTCAAATCCTATAAGAAATAAGTGCCTTTTCTACATTAAGCTTATACTTAGAGAAAAATGGAGCCTTCTTAGAGACATATTCTTTTCAAAAACATTATTTATGATTCTGCATCTCGGTCGTTTTGTAACAGCTACCGCGGTTTCTCTTATGTTTCTCTTTTTAACAGCAGAGGCTTGGGAAATTGGCGCGGCCATATCACCTTTGTACTTAGACATTTCTATAGTATCTGTCATAATAATTGGAACTCTTTCTATATACTTTGGACAGAACTTTCAAGAAATAGCTCGATCTGATAAATTGATGGAGCAGACTGCTAGATCGAAAATTGTCTTAATAGGCACACTGATAAGTGGCATGGC
>CAYMUI010000046.1:0-3304 GCA_964393645.1 uncultured Desulfobacterales bacterium
ACAGTTATTTGAACACTTGGGATTTACCATAATTGCTGAGAGGTATTTTGTGGGAGAATATAGATACAAAAAGCTTGCCCCTTTTTCTACTAGCGGGGGCATGGGGAATATAAAAGGAAGGCCAAACGAAAACGATTTAAAAGATGTTGAAGAGAGAGTGAAGGGGATTTTAAAAGTATAATTTCACTGTTCAGGCCAGCCATTGAGGGGACAGGCAGAACAAAGAGGATTTTTTTTACAAAAGCATTTTCCAGTTCTTACAATCAATGCGTGGAACTCGTTAAATAGCTGTTCATCAGGAGGAAGGTTTTTCATAAATAATTCTTGCAATTCTTCATAACTGACATCATCCCATATGATGTTGTGTCTTTTCATGATTCTAAAGGTATAAGCATCTACCACGAATACAGGCCTGTGAGCGGCATACAATAGGATGCTATCTGCTGTTTCTGGACCTATTCCCTTTATAGAAAGAAGTTCATCTCTTAAAGTGTCGGTAGTAAGTGAAAAGAAATCTTTCAGACTTGCATTGTAATTTTCTACTATGTAGGAAATTAAATTCTTGATCCTTTTTGCCTTTATCTTGAAATAACCAGCAGGTCTGATCAAAATAGAAAGCTCTTCTTCTGAGATTTCATAAAGTTTGAGCATATCCAACAGTCCTCTTTCTTTTAGGTTACTTATTGCCTTCTCCACATTCTTCCAGTTGGTATTCTGAGTCAAAATGGCACCTATCATTACTTCAAGAGGAGTGTCTGCTGGCCACCAGTTCTGAGGCCCAAAAAAAGAAAACATCCTTTTGTACATATCTTTCAGTTTTTCCTTCATCTGTGTTATACTTTACCAAAATGAGCAAGGAGAAAGAAATGCTTTCAGAACAAGGTATAGTAGAAGAAATAAAAAATGGAAAAGCAATAGTCAAGGTTGAAAGAGGCGAGGCATGTAAACACTGTTCTCAAAAAGGAACATGCGGGATAAGTTTTGGTTCAAATAGAGAAATCCTTATAGAAGTAGATAATACTCTTAATGCAAAAGTGGGAGATAAAGTGGAGTTAAGTGTGCCTTCTGGTTCACTGGTAAAGATAGCATTCTTGGTGTATATACTCCCTATATTTTCTTTGTTGTTCGGCGCATACGAAGGTGCTCAGGTTGCTGTCAAGATAGGCTTTAGTTCAAGTGCAGGATCTATTTTGGGAGCACTTCTTCTGCTAATTTTTAGTTTTTATGTGCTAAAAAAGATAGACAACTCTTTCCGTAAAAAAGAGGCTTATAAGATACGCATGACAAAAATACTTCAGTGAATAACTAATCTCTTCTGTAACATATAAGACCGCACTGGAGACATCTCTTCGCTTCTTCTCTTGCTTCTTCTTCAGTGTAACCGAGCTCGAGCTCAAGAAAAGAGTCTCCCCATAGCTCATCTTCTTTTCTTTGAAGCATCCTCTTTCTATGAGTAGGACTTACTCCGTGAACCTCTTCAACATTTAACACTCGGGTCTGCTTTTTGATCATGTTTTCCGGTGCCTTAACCGGCATCCCTCTAAGGAAGTTATGAACAGATGCTGCCATTCTTCTACCTGACCCGATTGCCTCGACCACTGCCTTATAATCAGCTATTGCTTCACCTGGTCTAAATATTCCTATTTCCTGCTCTGCATTAGGCCCTGCATATGGACTAATAGTTTCCCATTCTATTTCATCGTTTCGCTTCAATACGTATATCAACTCTGGAAAACGCCCGGCTCCAATAAGGATGGTATCCACTTGAAGGATTCTTCTACTTCCCTCTTTTTCTTTTCCATCTTCTGTAACTTCACAGATTTCCACCTCCTTTAGCTTGTTCCCGCTTCCAATCATCTTGGTCAAGACAGTATTATAAAGAATCTTTACCCCTTCTTGCTGAGCAGATATTGAACCTGCTTTTCTAAAAAGCACATATACATCGCGAACCCCTATTTTCTTACAGACTGAAGCTGCCTGCAAAGATGAATTTCCACCTTCCAGGATAAGCACAGAGTTTCCTAATTCTATCTGTTTTTCTTTTTCAGATCTCAACATAAAATCTAACAAAAGCTGAACCCCAGGCAGTGGACTAAAACCATCTGGCAGCAGATTTGACAAATACATTTTCATATCCCATCCGCCAGTTGCTATCATTATAGCTGAATATCCTTCTTTAAAGATGGACTCTACGGTAACATCCTTCCCTAAAGCTTTATTTAATTCTACCTGAACCCCAGCTTCCAAGATCCCGTTTATATCCCATTCAATAACATCTCTGGGGAGTCTGTTTTCTGGAAGACCCAACCAGAGTATTCCTCCCAGCTTAGAAGTAGCTTCATAGACTTTTGTTTCATATCCTAAACGATTTAGTAGGTAAGCAGAGGTAAGACCTTCTACTCCACCACCAACAATAGCGATCTTTTCTTCTCTTTCTGGAGCTCTTGGGACTTGGATGTGTATTCCTTTTTCTCTTTCCCAATCAGAAACAAATCTTTTTAAAGGATTTATAGCTACTGCCTCATCTATGAGGTTTCTTCTGCACTCATACTCACATGGGTGAACACAAATCCTTCCGCACACACCAGGAAACGGATTGGTTCTTTTTATTATAATAAGAGCCTCAGCGTAATTTCCCTCTCTTATTGCTTTTATGTATCCAGGGATATCTACTCCCGCAGGACATGCCCTTTGACAAGGCGCTGTACACTCATCTGTAGTATATTCGTGGACTATAGCCAAAGAATTTGAACTGAGTTTTATAATCTGCTTTGGGCATATTCTTTCACATGTTCCACATCCTGTACATAGATCCGTGTTTACTACAGGAAGCATATCAGGACCTATGGAAAGTGCACCAAAGGGACAAGCCTTTACACATGTTCCGAGACCTAAGCATCCTATTGGACATTCCTTTTCTCCACCATTTATAAGAACTGCTGCTCGACAGTCTCTCACTCCATCATATATGTATTTCCTGTCAGCCTCAAAGATACCATACTTACAATTAGGCTTTGCCACCTCTGGTTCTTTTAACTCGATTTTTGCCCCCACAATCTCAGCTATCTGTTGAATTACCTCCTGACTTACAGCTACACAAGAAGCAGGAGAAGATTTTCCGGCTACAATTGCCTCTGCATTAGCACTACATCCGGGGAAACCGCATCCACCACAGTTTGCTCCAGGAAGAAGTTCTTCCACCGCTTCAACCCTTGGATCCACATATACATAGAAGACCTTTGAAGCGATAGCAAGACCCAATCCCAGTACTGCACCAAGTCCTCCCATAACCAATAGGCCTTCT
>CAYMUI010000047.1:0-3206 GCA_964393645.1 uncultured Desulfobacterales bacterium
TGTTTCATAGCATTTTTGAGATCTTCATTTATCTTATCTAATAAAGAATACATCTTGCTCCTCCTTTTTAACTAAAATTACTATATTACCACTTTCGCTTTTTCTGTCAATAAATTTTGAGCCTGTTCGAAAAATATAAGAGAGAGGATATTGCAAGAGCTGTGAAGGTATTTTTGGAACAGACCAGTATTAATAAAGATTTTTAGTTTTGGTTTTCTTTTCCCGAAAAAAATTGACACATATTTGTTTTTTATTTAAAAAGGGTTAACTGTACAGCAAAGGAGGATTGTATGTTACATATAAAGAGAATCAGGTTAATAACTGTTTTTATTTTTGTTGTACTGGCTCAGATGGCGTATGCCCAGGATCAGGATTTTGATACTTTATTGAAAAAAGGGGTAAAAGAGTATAAAGCAGAAAACTATGAAGAGGCTGCAGAACTGTTAGAGGATGCCAGAAAAAAGAATCCAAACTCATCTATTGCTGCCTTTTTTCTGGGGCTTGCATACAAGCAGATGTTAAGGTACGAAGATGCGATTTTAAATTTTCGTGATGCCGTTACCTTAAAGCCGAGAATAAAAGAAGCCTTAATAGAGCTTATAAATTGCCTATACAAAGTTGGACGATTAAAAGAAGCAAAGAAATGGATAGAAATCGCGGAAAGAGAAAAAATATATCCGGCTAAGGTTGCTTTTTTAAGAGGTTTGATACTACAGAAAGAAAATAAAGACAAAGAAGCAATAAAATTTTTTCAAAAAGCCAAAAGTTTAAATCCTAAACTAAGAGCTTCTTGTGATTTTCAGATAGGAATATGTTATGTAAAACTTAGAAGGTTAAAAGATGCCAAAAGACAATTTGAAGCGGTCGTTACGCAGGTTCCGTATTCTGATTTAGCAGAGTTTGCGAGAAGATATGTTGATCTTGTTAAAAAAAGAATGGAACTTGAAAAACCGGTTAGACTCACTGCACTTTACCTCTTTCAATATGATGATAATGTTGTTCTAAGGCCTAATGACGAACGGGTAGCAGTGGGAATTACAGGAGAACAAAGTATAACTCACATGACTAACATAAGGGTTGATTTTTTGCCTCGTCTTTCAGGTCCTTGGCTTTTCAGTGCCTATTATGCCTTCTATGGAAACTTTCACAAAAGAAATTCTACAAGTCATGACATAACTGCTCATACAGTAAGTGTAGCGCCTGGATACAGTTTTGGAAGATCTGCGATCAATCTGTTAGGTACATATACCTATGTGTTCAGACATGAACACAGATATATGGACACATTAACTGTAGGACCTTTGTACAGAACACTTATAAAAAACAATAACATCTTTGAGTGCTTTGCAGGTTTCACAAAAAAAAGATATCTTGAAACTCCTTTATTGGATACTGAAGATAGAGACTCTACAGGCACGGACATCTATTTAAGTTGGATCAAATTCTTTAAAGGCGAGGGTTTTTTTAATCTCAGGTATGAATTTTCGTATGATGATACTGAGGGTGAAAACTGGGAGAATCACGGAAACAGAGTAACTTTGAATGTAACCATACCTTTAATAAAAAGGGTAAAATTTCAGTTTAGTACAGATGCTTATTTTCAAGATTTTGAAAACAGACACACCATATTTGGAAAACACAGGGTTGATCATACTTATACGATTTTGGCGGGTTTTACGATAAAACTTTTAAAGAACGCAAACCTCATTTTGCAGTATACCAGAACAAGGTGTGACTCCAATATTGCCGTATATGACTACACCAGAAATGTTTTAAGTTCTGGTGTAGAAATAAGGTTTTAAGGGGGAGGAGATGAAGCTTTTGAAATCCTTAGGACATAAAGTTCTAATGATATCTTTTATTCTTTATACATCTGCTTTGGCATATGGTGCCACTGTGGTTGGAAAATTTACATATGTCAGTGGTAGAGTAGATGTAACCTCTCCCGGTAAAAAGGCTGTTCCAGCAAAGCTGGGAATGGAAATAGCCATTGGAGACATTATTAGGGCAAAAAGCAATTCCAAAGCAGAAGTTCTATTTAAGGACGGAAACATACTGAGAATCGCACAGAATACCAGAGTAGAAATTACCAAATATATGATCGGAAAAGATAAGTCTAATAGAATACTTAACCTGTTTAGAGGTAATATCCAGAATATCGTAAAAAAGATGTGGACTAAGAAGATTGCCGGTTTCATAAAAAATCACAAATATGAAGTGCACACTCCCATAGCTGTGGTTGGGGTAAAGGGAACGAATTTTTTTACCTTTCATACCAGAATGGGAAGCGGGGCTATTTTTAAAGAGGGAACTGGTTATTGCTATGCAAGGAAAAGACCTCAAAGAGTCGTTTATATATTTCCAGGGCAAAAGGTAATCATCCCATCAGCTACTGCTGTTCCTATTGTAAAACCAGCGTCCAAAAGAGAGATACAAAGATTTGAATCCCAAACAGCTCCTAAAAGAAGAACCAAAAGAAAAGGTGCTCCAAAAACAGGCAAGCAAGGAGGAGAAGCAAAGGTTAGAAGAAAAGGGGCTAAAGGTGGAGCCCCAGCACCAGGAGGTGAAGGTGGTGTAGGTGGTGAAGAAGCTGGAGCGCCACCTCCTGCCGAAACAGAACCTGGTGCAGGAGGAGCTGGAGAAGCTGGCACACCACCTGCATATGCACCTGCTGGAGGAGAGGAGAGAGCGGGTCAGGAGCCAGTGTATATCCCAGTAACAGAAACAGAACCAACAAAGACATTGGACACCACCCCTCCGACTATTAGAATAACCAAAAAACCTGATAATCCAACAAATTCCAACAGAGCAACATTTGAATGGGAATCCAATGAGCCTGCTACCTATTACTACAGATTGGATAATGGGGATTGGGTTTCTACTAAAGAGACAAGCGTGGAACTGCCAGATTTAACAGAGGGAGAACATACTTTTGAGGTAAAAGCAGTGGATGAATCGGGCAATAGCTCCGATCCTGTAACTTATGATTGGAGAACTGATTATACCTCTCCCACAGTAGAAGTGGAACCAAAGTCATCTCCTCAATCAGAGCCGGACAAGTCAGAGGTTCAATTTACTCTTACCAGCAATGAACCAACCACATACTACTGGAATTTCGATGGTAACACAGGAACAGCACAAGGAACCACTCTTACTTTTGAGGATGTAGATGAAGGAACTCATAACTTTAGCTTTACTGCAGAAGA
>CAYMUI010000048.1:0-41280 GCA_964393645.1 uncultured Desulfobacterales bacterium
TCTGTTGGCTTGTGCAAGGCTTATGAATCTGATGTAAAGTATTGGGAGGCAGTAAACAAAAGTATGGACGAGCCTGTAAGTATGGTAAACCTTGCACATGCATACATTTCTGAAAACATGTATGAAAAGGCAGAGAACATCTTATACGGTTTAAAATTCGAAAGAGGTCACCTTCCCGATCTGCTGCGAGATACTATAAATGTCGAACTGGGTCTTCTCTACCATAAAATGGGAAAGGAAAAGATTTCTGCTTATTATTTTTTGCAAAAGCCTTCGGGTGCACTTCCGGGAGCAAGCAAGATCGCAAAATGGCGGCTTATTCCGATAGGAGATTTCTTTTTTGATCTTGGTTACTTGAGTTACGCAGAAAACTATTATGCGAGCGCTCTTGTTTTGGATCCGTATGATGTGGATATTTATAAGAAGTTAGGAAAGATTTTGGTTTACAAGAATTTTTTAAGAGCATCACTGAGGTATTTTGACAAAGTACTTAAGCGAAATCCCAAAGATAAAGAGGCTATTCTGTATGCTTGTTTTGTTAGCAAGATGATAAGAGACAAAGACAGATATTCTTACTACAAAAGCATGTGGAAAAAGGAAACGAAAACAGAGCCAGACTTTAAACCTATATACGCCAAGTTTAACCACTATAATAGAGACAGGCTTAGGAAGATGCTTTCTGGGGATCCTGTGGTTCTTTTTTATACAGGAGAAACAGATAAGAGATTTGTATACAAGTTAAACAGCAAAAAGTATGTTTTCTGGGAGGTTCCGTTAGAGATAGGAAAGTACTTTTACAGGCGTGGAAATTATGATGCCGCAATCGCGTTCTTAGGGTATGCCTATGACATAAGTGGTGGCAGAAAGGAAGTAAAGGAATATCTCAGTATGGCGCAGGAGAAAAAAGCTATTCCAACTCAGGAAGAGATAATAAGGGCTATAAAGGAACAGGAAGAAGTAGAAAGAATAATGAGAAAGAAAGGGATAAAGAATCCATGGGAATTAATGGGAAAAAGATAGTCTTCTCCTTACTGATCGTGTTTGGTTTTTCTTATGTTGGATTTGCGGCTCCCATTATTATGCTAAAGTCAAAATATAAGGTGTCTGTCGCAATATTTTATTCGGGGAATGCGATTCACAAAACCGAAAAAGAGAAGATAATAATGCCGTTTGACCCTTCTAAACTACCCTCGATTTATAAAACCCCGTATCGCGAAAGAGCCAAGTACAGATATTTGAAAATAATAAGACCTTATGATGGTGCGTCTTTTCCTATTAACATTGCTCCTCCAGAGATCTTTTGGGATGACAGTATTGATAACATCTGGCTTTTAAAAATTACTATACCGGGACATGAAGACTCTCCTATAATTGTACTTACTGACAAAAAAAGCTGGAGACCCGATAAGAAGCTCTGGAATAAGATAAAAAAGCTGGGAGTGAACAAGTACTTATCTCTTGAGATAAGAGGTTGTTTGTACAAAAATGGAAAAAGGGTCGGAGATTTAGTGTATCGAGATAAGATTAGATTTAGGATTTCTCCTTTTCCATTAGATGATCTTGTGGTTTATAGACTGGTTTCTCCATTGTTTCATCCTCAGAAGACCCCGAATGTATATTACAGACATGTAAACTCTTTTGAAGAGGATCTGTTTGTAGAAGGAAAGAACCTGTACTGTACTAATTGTCACTTTTTTCCAAAAAGGGCTGACATAAAACCAGAAAAAGAAATCTTAGCCATTGCTGTAAGAGACCAGCTTCCGTTTAGAAAGATGGAAGGTAAGGCAAAGAGAATTTTAGGAATATTCAAATTTTCAACAGGACAGGGAAAGACATTTGCTATCAATTCTTTTTTTATGTCTTGGGCTCCAGATGCTCAGAAAGTGGCGGTTACAATGGGTAAGTCTGTCAGCATAAGACCGTGTATCACCCTTGAAACGCAACAATTTTTTGTCTTGGGTTCTGACATATACATCGTAGATGTAGAGAACAACAAAGTATGGCCCTTAAAAGGGGCCAGCGACCCGGATTACATGGAAAACTTTCCCACATGGTCTCCAGATGGAAAATACATCATATTTTGTAGAGCAAAAGAGCCAGAAAGAGGAGCTCTTGAGACGATCAGGTTTGACCTGTATAGAATCCCTTACAATAACGGTAAAGGAGGGAAAGCAATTCCCATAAAAGGAGCTTCATTTAACGGTAAGAGCAACTATGCTCCTCGATATTCGCCAAATGGTAAGTGGGTGGTTTTCAATGAAGCTGATTCCGCTTCTCTTGTAGAACCTACCTCAGACCTTTACATAATGCCAGCAGACTTAAGCAGACCTCCAAGAAAGCTGGAGTGTAATGTAGATTATGCTATGGATTCATGGCATAGCTGGTCTTTGAATAGCAGATGGCTTCTTTTTGCTACAAAAAGGGATGACGGCATATTTGCCAGAATATACATCACCGAGATAGATGAGAATGGTCACGCATCCCCACCTGTAAAATTACCATTGAAAAGTGAACCGATGATGTGTTTTAATGTACCAGAATTTCTGAGGTATAACAAAAAAATAGACCACAATCTAATTCTCAAAGAGATTACAAAAAAACCAGTAAATGCGAGTTACTGGTAAAAAAATATGGAGGTAAGATATGGAACAAGAGAGGAAAGAATATGTTGACTATAGAGAGTATAAAGAAGTGGTCTCTACTATTACAATAATTAAGAGGATTTTGTACTCTCTTGTGTTTCTGGTTTTGCTTTTGAGTATCTCTTTTAACATATACCTGGCATTTCAGAATAAGAGGCTTAATACTGCGCTGGACTTTTATACGGGAAGAGTCCAGGAGATGGCCATGAGGTATCAGATAGAGCAGAATCTATTCAGGGATCTTTTAAATTATGCAAAAGATAAACCAGATCTTCAAAAGCTTCTTAAGAAATACCACATTACTGCAGAACAGTTTGCTGGTGAGTCACAGACAAAATAAAATCCCTTTTTATTTTAGTATCCTTTCTGTCTCTTCTCCCTCTGCTTGCTGGAACCTGCTAAAGAGCAATTGCATAAGAAAGGCCGTTTATACCACTTCAACGGATCAGTCATGGGAAAGACTTGCAAAGCATGTTACTTTTATACCTCAGCCATTGGCAGGTGGGAAAGCAGGTATAGAAATATGGTATTCTGATTCAGAACCAAAGGTGTTGTCCAAACAAACTGCTGTATGTGATTCTCCTTTTGGAAAGTGGGCTTTTATATCTGGGATAAAAGCACCCAAAGAGATGAAATTTCGGGATCAAGTGAGACATGTACTTCAAAAGATGGAAGCTTTGCTTAAAGAAGCAGACTTTAGATTTCAAGATCTGATACGCACATGGTTCTACATAGGAGATATCCTTAAAAAGGAAGGAAACGATGCAAGATACGATCTTCTAAATAAGGTCAGAAACGAATTTTACGCAAAAGTGTGGAGTAAAGAGGAGCACTATCCTGCAAGCACTGGCATAGGAATGCAGGAAGATGGGCTTATTATGGAAGGAATCGCCTTAAAACCCTCTTGCGAGACGAGTGTAATAAGATTGGAAAATCCTTTGCAGAAAAGCGCTTTTAAGTATGAAATTCCTGAAGAAAAAAGACCAAAGTTTTGTAGAGCAGTCTATGTGGGAAATGCAGACAAAGGAATAATATTCGTATCTGGCACTGCAAGTATAAGAGGAGAGGATGTGTGTTTTCCAGGCGACATAAAAAGACAAACCTGTGTCACCATAGAAAACATAGAAGCTCTTATAAGCAAGGACAACTTGAAAAGGTATGGTATAAACTGGAACTTGTTGCTAAAGGATGTCAGTTTTATAAAAGTTTACCTTAAAGAGAAAGAATACTACTCGCAGGTAAAAAACATATGTAATCAATACTTTGGAAACATTCCTCAACTTTATTTAATAGCTGAAATATGCAGAGCCGAGTTGTTGGTTGAAATAGAGGCAGTAATTACTAAGCCTTAACTTAAGAGTTCCAGAATCTCGTGCAGTTCTTTTTTTACTTCTCTTATAATTTCCTTTCTCTTCTTGCTCTTTTCCCTTTCCCTCAGCTTCTTTCTTGCTCCTTGGATGGTCATTCTTTCTTCGTACAACAGCTTCTTTATCTGCAGTAACAGTTCGATGTCCTTTCGCTCATAGGTCCTGTGCCTAGAATCAGCTCTCTTTGGCTTCAACTGAGGAAATTCTTTTTCCCAGTATCTCAGTACATACGGTTCCACACCTATAATTTTGCTTGCCTCACCTATACGAAAGAATCTTTTTCCTTCTGGTATAACGGCCATCGGTTAAGCCTCTCTAAGTCTTCCTTCTGTCTTTTCAAGAATCTCTTTTATCATTCTTTCGTATATCTTATCCACTTCTTTTTTTTCTAAGGTGCCTTTCATGGACCTGAACCATATTCTGAAGCCAAGTGCCTTTTCAGATGGATCTATTTTGCCGCCTTCGTATAAGTCAAATAAGTGAACCGATTCCACAATATCTCCGCCTATCTCTTTTATTATTTCTTCAATCTGCCTGCTTTCCACCTCTTTTTTTACAATCACGGATATATCTCTGTAGACCGCCGGAAATCGAGAAAAAGGTTTAAATCTTGTTGGTTCTAAGAAATAATTTACCACTGAGTCTAAGTCTATTTCCATCAGGTAGATATCCTGTTCAATATCTAAAGCGCTCAACACCTTTTCTGCCACTTTCCCCATCTGACCGAGTCTTTTACCCTGGCTTTCTACCACACAGAATTCCTCTTCTTCATACCAGCTGGGAGGCACATCTCTTTTAAAAGAGAAGCTTTTGGGAGATATACTTTTCAGAAGCGTTTCTGCTGCTCCCTTTATGTCGTAAAAGTCTGCTTTTCTTTCCTTAGAATACCAGGTTTTCTTTTCATATAATCCCGTGATTCCTGCACACAAGGATAGCTTCTCCTTTACTCCACCTTCATTATTCAAAAAGAGCTTGCCTATTTCAAAGAGTCTCAGGTTTGGTTCACCATAATTTATGTTTGTTTTGATAGTTTCAAGCATACCCGGAACAAGAGAGGTTCTCATTACTGATTGATCTTTTGTAAGAGGGTTGATTATCTTGATAAAATCTCCTGGAATGCCTATCAGCTTCTTATGTTCAGGTGATATAAAACTGTAGGTGATTATCTCTGTATATCCCATACCCACCATTATTTCTTTTAATTTTTGCTCCATTTCGAGCTCAACAGCCTCTTCTTCTTCCGAAGGTCTGATATACGGGAGTGTGGTTGGAATGTTCTCATAACCATTAAGCCTTGCTATTTCTTCAAAAAGGTCAACCTCCCTGCTTATGTCCATCCTAAAAGATGGAGGAATGACTTCCAATTTCCCTTTATTTTCCTCTCTTACCTTCATGTGGAGAGCGCCTAAATATGTCTTTATTTCTTCTTTACTCAACTCTGTTCCTAAGAATCTGTTAGCCTTTTCAGGATCCAGCAATATAGATGTGGGCTTATAAGGTCTGGGATAGTTGTCTATGACGCCCTTTGCAGGCTTTCCTGCGGCAAGTTTGTACATGAGGTAAATGGCTCTTTTGAGACCTCTCACAACTCCTTCTATATCTACTCCTCTTTCAAATCTGTAAGAAGCTTCAGTGGAGATGCCCAGCAACTTAGCTCCTCTTCTTATAGTTATTGGATCAAAAAATGCTGCCTCTAAGAACACATCTTTTGTATCTTCTTCTATTTCAGAGTTAAGTCCTCCCATTATTCCTGCAAGGGCAACCGGTCTTTCTGCATCACATATAAGCAAAATTTCAGGAAAAAGTTTATGCGTGACCCCATCTAAAGTGGTAAATTCTTCGTCTCTTTCTGCACATCTGACCACTACTTTTGGGCCTTTTAGTCTGTTCAAGTCAAATGCGTGTAAAGGCTGGCCCATTTCCAACATCACATAGTTGGTTATGTCTACTATGTTGTTGATTGCTCTTATACCCGACAGATAGAGCCTGTATCTCATCCAAAAGGGAGAAGGTTTTATTTGAACATCTTTTATAATACCGGCGGAATACCTTCTACACTTATCCGGTTCCTTTATCACAACACTGCCTATATCTTCTGCCTTTTCTTCTGTTTCCGGATAAGAGATAACGGGCATCTTTAAAGGATTTCCTGTAATTGCGGAAACCTCTCTTGCAATTCCAATGATTGAAGCACAATCTCCTCTGTTAGGGGTAATTTCTACATCCAACACCCAGTCTTCTATTGGAAGGGCTTGATTTATCGGGGTTCCTGGAGATACACTTGAAGGAAGCTCCATTATTCCCGAATGGTCATCCGTAAGTCCTAACTCGTCTTCTGCTAACAGCACGCCTTCTGATTCCACGCCTTTTATTTTGGCTTTTTTGATCTTAACGCCATTCGGAAGTTTTACCCCCGGTAAGGCAACCGGGGCTATCATCCCTTTTTTTAAATTTGGGGCACTGCATATGACAGAAATGGTTTTCTCTCCGGTGTCTACATCACATATGTAGAGTCTATCTGCATTAGGGTGCTTATTTATGTCTAATATCTTTCCAGCTACTATTTCATTTAAACCTGTCCCTGTAGGATAACATTCTCCTACTTCAAGACCTTTTAAAGTGAGCAGTTCTGCCAGTTTTTCGGGCTCTATGTCTATGTCTACGAACTCTTTTAACCAACTAAATACGACTTTCATCAGAACTGACCCAAGAATCTCATTTCATTTTTGTAAAACATCTGTATGTCTTCTATTCCATATTTAAGCATAGCAATTCTTTCTATTCCCATTCCAAACGCAAAACCCGTGTATTTTTCTTGGTCATATCCCACAAATCTGTATACTTCAGGGTCTACCATACCTGAACCCAAAATTTCCAGCCATCCTGTAAAACCACAAGTCCTGCACCCCTTTCCTTTACATATTACGCACTGGATATCTACTTCGGCACTCGGTTCTGTGAAAGGGAAAAAACTGGGCCTAAACCTTAGCTTTGTATCTCTTCCAAACATCTTGTGCACAAAAAGTGTGAGAACACCTTTTAAATCACCAAAAGTGACAGACCTGTCCACCAGAAGCCCTTCCACTTGGTGAAACATGGGAGTGTGACTCACATCAGAATCTCTTCTGTATACCTTGCCAGGACATATTATCGCAACGGGAGGTTTTTGAACTTCCATTACTCTCACTTGGATGGGAGAGGTGTGGGTTCTCAGGAGCAGGTTTTCAGTAATGTAAAAAGTATCCTGCATGTCTCTGGCAGGGTGATCCTTAGGTATGTTTAACGCTTCAAAATTATAGTAATCTAATTCCACCTCTGGCCCTGTCACAACTCTAAAACCCATTTTAGAAAATATGTCGCAGACCTCTTTTATCACTGTGGTAATAGGGTGGATGTGTCCCCTTTCAGGAGATCTTCCCGGAAGCGTAACATCTATAAGCCTTTCTTTTTTTTCTTTTTGCTGAAGCTTTTTCTTTAGATCTTCGTACTGTTTGGTTATCTCTTCCCTTACCTCGTTGGCTATTTTTCCCACCTGAGGTCTTTCTTCGGGCGGGAGTTTGCCGATATTCTTCATAAGGGCACTTAAAAGCCCTTTTTTACCCAGGTATCTTATTCTAAATTCTTCGAGCCCTGAAATGTCATTAATCTTTTTTAAGTCTTCAAGTGCTTTTGTTTTCAACTCTAAGAGTTTTTCTTTCATGGCACCTTGCTATTTGGTTACTGTGCTTACCAGTTGAGAGAACTTTTCAGGGTCATTTACCGCCATATCGGCAAGCATCTTTCTGTTTATCTCAATGCCTGATTTTTTCAGCAGACCCATAAACTTGCTGTATGTGAGTCCGAACTGTCTTACAGCTGCATTTATTCTAATTATCCACAATCTTCTGAATTCTCTCTTTCTTACTTTTCTATCTCTGTAAGCGTATGCTAAAGCTCTTTTTACAGCAACACTGGCGGTTTTAAACTGTCTGCTGAGTCCTCCTCTATATCCTTTTGCGAGCTTAAGAATTTTCTTTCTTCGTCTTCTTGCCTTAAATCCCCTTTTTACTCTCATGTCTTAAACCTCCACTCATGCGTAAGGAATGAGTCTTTTAACTTCTTTTACGTTTGTTTTGTCCAGAATACCGGCTTTTCTAAGTCTCCTCTTTCTTTTTCTACTTTTTTTTGTAAGGAGATGACTTTTGCAGGCTTTATATCTTCTTATTTTTCCCGAGCCTGTAATACGAAATCTTTTGGCTGCCGACCTGTTTGTCTTTAGCTTTGGCATGATCCCTCCTTTATTGTTTACTTAGGGGTTATTATCATCATCAGTCTGTTGCTTGCTTCTTTTGAAGGCGGTTTTTCTACATGACCCAGCTCCGAAACCTCTGCTGCTATCCTTTTCATTATTTCTAATCCTCTGTCAAAGTGGACTATTTCTCTTCCTTTAAAAAATACCGTTACCTTGACTCTGTCCTTTTTTTCTAAAAATTTCTTGATATTTTTTATCTTTATATTCAGATCATGTTCGTCAGTATTAGGTCTCAGTTTCACCTCTTTTAGCTGAGGTTGATGATGTTTCTTTTTTGCTTCCTGCAGTTTTTTTGTAGTCTGATACTTGAATTTTCCATAGTCCATGATCCTACAAACTGGTGGATTTGCATTGGGAGCAACCTCTACAAGATCGAGCCCTTCTTCTTTTGCTATTTCTAAAGCCTGCTTTAACGGGACTATTCCCAATTGCTTCCCGTCTTCTGAAATAAGACGCACCTTTTGTGCTTTTATTCTCTCATTAACCCGAGGCTCGTTGTTTTTTTGTATAGCTACCTACCTCCTTTCTTCTGTTTCTTTCTTGATGCGTTCTATTATAGCAGAGATTGGCATAAGTGGAATATTTTCACCGCTTCTGAGTCTTACAGTTACCCTGTTGTCTTCCATTTCTTTATCCCCGACGATCAGCATGTATGGAATCTTCTTTGTTTGGGCTTCTCTTACCTTGTATCCAAGTTTTTCATTTCTGAAGTCTCCCTTTGCTCTTATCTTGTTCCGTGTTAATGCTTCTAATACCTGTTTTCCATAGCTTATATGCCTGTCTGTGATACTCATTACGACCGCTTGAACCGGAGAAAGCCATACGGGAAAAGCACCATTGTAGTGCTCTATAAGGATGCCTATAAATCTTTCTATAGCACCTAATATGACTCTATGAATCATAGCGGGTCTGTGTTTTTCCCCATCTTTTCCAATGTAGTAAAGGTTAAATCTTTCGGGAAGGGTGAAATCGCACTGTACAGTAGCACACTGCCATTTTCTTCCTAAAACGTCTTCTAATTTTACATCTATTTTTGGCCCGTAAAAAGCTCCCTCCCCTTCATTTATATCATAAGAAAGTCCCAGATCTTCCATTGCTGAAACAAGAGCATTTGTGGCTTTTTCCCAATCCTGGTCAGATCCTATGTATTTTTCTGGTCTGGTGCTCAGCTCTAATTCGTATTCAAAGCCAAATATTGACATTACATCTCTAACAAAATTCAAAACCCCTTTTATTTCGTCCTCTAATTGTTCAGGGGTGCATATGATATGAGCATCATCCTGAGTGAATTCTCTTACCCTGAGAAGCCCGTGTAATACCCCGGATTTTTCATGTCTGTGAACAGTACCCAATTCAAAATATCTTTGTGGAAGATCTCTGTAACTTCTTATCTTGGAAGCATATATGAACATATGAGCGAGACAGTTCATAGGCTTTATACCATAAGATTGTTCATCAATTACTGTAAAGTACATATTTTCTCTATAATTATCAAAGTGTCCCGATTTTTTCCAAAGTTCTGTCTTGAGCAGTTCAGGGCCTTTTACAAGCTCGTATCCTCTCTTTAAGTGTTCCTCCACTTCAAAACTTTCCAGTATATATCTCAACATCGCACCGTTTGGATGCCATACGATAAGACCAGCTCCGATTTCTTCATGAACACTGAACAGTTCCAACTTCTGCCCAAGCACGACATGATTTCTTTTTTTGGCTTCTTCAATTCTTCTCAGGTATTCTTGAAGAGATTTTTTATCGGGAAAAGCCGTGCCATATATACGGCTCAACATGGGATTTTTTTCGTCTCCCTTCCAGTAGGCACCGGCAGTATGCGTTAGTGCGAACGCTTTTATCATTCCGGTTGATGGTATATGAGGACCACGACACAGGTCCGTAAATTCTCCTTGAGTATATATAGATACTTTTTCGTCAGGTATCTCTTTCAAAAGTTCTACCTTGTATGTTTCTCCCTGAGATTCAAAGAGCTTTATTGCTTCATCTTTTGGGATTTCTTTTCTTACGAATGGATAGTCTTCTTGAATAATTTTGTGCATTTCCTCCTGAATCTTACTTAGGTCCTCTTCTCTAAAAGGTCTTTTGTAATCAAAATCGTAGTAAAACCCATCTTTTATGGCCGGACCTATTGCTACCTTTGCTTCTGGAAAGAGTCTTTTTACTGCCTGAGCCATCACATGGGCTGTGCTGTGTCTGAGAATTTCGAGACCTTCTTCAGAATTGACATATATAGGTTCTATTTCTGAATCTTCACTTATTTTAGAAGAAAGGTCTTTTGGAACACCGTTTACTTTTACAGCTACCACTTTATCCATATCTTTTATTCCCAATGCCGCAAGCACATCTTTGGCAGACACAGAGGTATCAAATTCTTTTTCCATCATTTTTTCTTTGCCTATCAGTTTTATTAATACTGACATCTTTATGCCCCGATTTTTAAACGCATTATTATTTAATTGATAATCTGCTTTTATGCAACAACATTTTTAGTTAAAAGTTACGATTATGTTTCCATAGGAATCTATCTGAGCCTGTGCAAATGGAGGAATAACCGTGGTAGAAGAATATTCTACCACTATCGCTGGGCCTTTAATCCTGTTTCCCGGAACGAGCTCATCTCTTTTAAGCACAGGCAGAGTAAATTTTTTGCCTTCAAATATTGCTTCTTTTTCCATAACAAAGGCCCTGTCAGAGATCTTTTCCTCCCAGAGCTCGTACTTTTTTATAGTTGGCTTTTCTGTATATCCCCTAACCCTGACTCTTAAGTTGACTATTTGAACCTGTGCGTAAGTTTTTTTGTACCCGTATAGCTTTTCATGTAGTTTGTGAAACATTGTAAGAAAGTCTCTTTTAAAAGGAACAATTATTTCATAGGACTGTCCCTCGTACCTCATGTCTAAGTATCTTTCTGCTCTTATCTGATCTTCTCTGATGCCCTGCTTTTTAAGTTCTTCAATCCCTTGTCTTTCAATGGATGAGAAATCCTTTTCGAGGACAGACAAATCTACTTGATTTTGATTCTTCATAACGGTCACGGAATAATCTTTTATGACATCTGCCATAAGCATACCCATCGCAGATAAGAGACCAGGATTTTCAGGCACAATTACACGAGGTATATTTAACAATTTTGCAAGATAAGCTGCATGCATAGCTCCTGCACCACCAAAGCAAAAAAGACTAAATTCTCGTGGATCATATCCTCTTTCTACAGAGATTCTCCTTATGGCTTTTTCCATATTAGAATTTGCTACTGAAATAATCCCTTCTGCAAGCTCTAATGGACTGAGTTTTGCTTTTTTTGATAAGTCGTAAAAATATTTGTCCAGTCTTTCTGGATAGATTTTCATTTCACCACCTAAGAAATATTCTGGAATCAGTCTTCCTAAGTAAAGATTTGCGTCAGTTACAGTGATTTGATCTCCTTTTCCATAGCATATAGGTCCTGGATCTGCTCCCGCGCTTTGAGGTCCAACTCTTAAAGAACCTCCTAAATCAAGTCTCACTATTGAACCTCCCCCAGCACCCACAGTGTTTATATCTATCATGGGTACTTTTAAGGGAAGCGTTGCTATCTCTGACTCTGTGGTAATGCTTATCTTTTCGTCTATAAGTGACACATCGGTTGAAGTTCCTCCCATGTCAAAGGAGATGAGCCTTCTGTAACCTGCTATTTTTCCTATCTCATATGCTCCCACAACACCTCCAGCAGGCCCAGAAAGTATTGTTCTTACAGGTTCTTCTGCTGCAAGATCAGCAGAAATACTCCCGCCATTTGACTGCATTATTCGTAGAACATCCTTTTTGCCAATCCCGTATTTCAAGCTACTTATATAGTTGCTCATTTTTGGACCTACATAGGAATTTACCACTGTAGTAGAAAATCTTTCGTATTCTCTGAATTCAGACACTATTTTATGAGACAAGGAAAAGTAAAGTTTATTCTTTTTCAGGAGTTCTCCAATAACAGCTTCATGTGAAGGATTTGCATAAGAAAAAAGCAAACAAACCGCTACGGACTCAAGACCTGCTCTTTTTATCTTTTCTATAACCATCTTTATTTCTTCGAGGTCTAAAGGCTCATATTCTTGACCTGTGTGGAGTAGCCTTCCTTTAATTCCAAATCTGTTGCTTTCTGGTACAAGGCAGCTTGGCCTTCTATAAGTAAGGTTGTATATGTCTTTTCTGTCCTGCCGGCCTATCTCTATAACATCTTCAAAGCCCTTGTTTGTTATTATGGCTACTGATGCTCCACTTTTTTCCAGCAGCGTATTGGTTGCTACAGTAGAGCCGTGTACTATCTGCTTTCTTTCATCTTCTACAGCACACTTTTTTATTCCATTTAGTACCGCTTTTGCAGGGTTGCTGGGAGTAGAAAGAAGCTTATAGACCTTCCATCTGTTCTTTTCTTTAAAGACTATGTCAGTAAATGTTCCCCCTGTATCAACCCCTATGTTGATCATCTCAAATCTCTATTTCTTCCCACAAGACCTTTATCTTTTTGAGCAGATCTATGCCTTCTACAAGAAGTCTGCCAGCTGTGGTTAACTTATCACCTTTTATGTACATAAGGGTTCTTAACTGTTGAATGGTGTCTTTGAGCACTTCTGCGTCAAGAAGAGACTCTTTTTCCACTTTTTTCCAATCTATATGGCCGTCTTTTGCATTGTTTTGTATAGCTATTAACAGCCTCAGGATATGGGGTGTAACATGATACACAATACCTGGAGGCACTACAGAAAGGGCTCTTTTAAATCTTTCTCCTGGTTCTGTTATCTTGTAAAGCCCGCCGGGTAAAAGGTCAACCAGACCATTTGCCACCAATCTTCCAAGTGCTTTTTTAACCTCTGACTCATCTTCTTGAGAAAGTCTTCTTAAAATAGCACTTTCAAACTCCCCTTTTTTAAAAGACATTGTGTCTAATACCTTTCTCTGCATCGTATCCACCATGGGAAGTCTGTCTATATTGCTGGCCAGATAGGTAAAGATTCGTCCAGAATAGGTGGGATATCCGTTTCCAATGAGCTTTTCTTTTTCTCCTATTTCTACCCAATCATCTGCAGGAGAAAGGTTTTCCATTCTGGTGGTAGATATCGCCATAATAGCCTTAGAGCTGACGGATGAGTAGTTATATTTTTCTCTATCTTCTAATATCTTTTTGCCCATCTCTGTAAGTTCAAATACAAGTTCTTTCTTTATCAGTCTTTCTGATTTTACAAGACCGTAGCTTTCTAATACATGCAAACTTAAAAGATGATCTATTTCTCTTTGATATTCTCTTTCCAGTTCTTCTTTTATCTGTTTGTAAGAAGGATATATACCGGGATCTTTCTCATTTTTTCTCCAGAGCTCGTTTATAATTCTCAAACACAGAAAATCCTCTTCTTCTATTTCTACAGAGGGGTTTAGTGTGATAGGACCTTCAAACATAAGCTTTGCCGCCATCAAAAGATGCTTTCCTGCTGGCAGTAGTTCTCTGTTAGCATCAATTGCCCCTATTTGCATGAGCGTTTCTTTTTGGGTTTCGTTTAAAGATTTAATGTTCAGCAGATAAGAAAGTATCTCTCCAGTAAGTGGAAAAGAAAAACTGGCTCCTTTTATAAGGCCTGCTCTTATCTGCTGGCCTATTCCCGTCAGGGAGTAACTGTTTCCAAAAGGTACAGAAAAGGTGAGAAGTCTCATTGCTTCGAGCTGAAAGATATCTTCTTTTTCCAGTTCCAGAAAGGACTTTTTCCCAGGACCAGGAGGAATTTTCTTTATCTTTTCGGCAAGCGCAGGAGAAATGAATAATGAGGGTTTTGCATTTTTGTATGCTTCAAGGATGGAATCTGCCACAGGAAGAAGTCTTCCGTCTTTTGCCATTCCCCTTTTTGTAAGTTCTTCATTTATGCTTTCATCTTCTTCAATGCTCCCTTGTGCAAGCTTTGCGATTTGAAGCATAGATATTACTTCAGAACTTATTATTTTTGAATTTTCTTTCCATTCATACTCTATTCCTTGAGCTTTTACATTTGAGAGACACTCATTTATTGCTTCCCATATGAGATGCCCGCTTTGGGTAAGTTCAAATGTACCGTCTTCTTCAGAAACAATACCTGCCAGTTCCAAGTGAAAGAGATACTCCAAGTCTTCATCCGTAAGCTCATCCAGCACTTTATCCAGCACAGTACCTTTACCCCATTTTTCTTTTATGCTTTGGATGAGCTCAAAGTGCTTTTCGGTAATTATCATCGGAAATCCCCCTTATGATGATTTTTCTTTTGTTTTCGTCTAATATTTCAAGCCTTACCCATATAGTATTTTCTGGTAGAATTTCTGACCAGCGATCAGCCCATTCCATCACGGTAATCCCATCCTCATAAAAATATTCGTCCAGCCCGGCTGAAAGAAATTCCTCTTTTTCCAATCTATACGCATCTATGTGAAAGAGCTTGCATTTTCCTTCATACTCGTTAACCAAGGTAAAAGAAGGGCTTGTGACTAAATCTGGAGGTATTCCAAGCCCTTTAGCAACACCTTTTGTGAAGTATGTCTTTCCGCTTCCCAATTCACCCGAAAGAGCAACAACATCCCCTTTTTTCAAGATCTTTCCCAGTCTTTCTCCAAACTGAATGGTTTGAGCCTCAGAATTACTTATAAGTTCTATTTCCTTCCCTTTCAAGAACCACGAATGCGATTCCATAATCTCCCTCATCAGAAAGACTTACATGAATCCTGTTAATGCGATTTTCTTTGCACAACTGAAGAGACTTACCGTAAAGTCTGAGTGCTGGTTTTCCTGTAGGATAATGGAATACTTCTATGTCTTTCCATCTGACTCCTTTTTTCATTCCAAGCCCTATAGCCTTGGAAAAGGCTTCTTTAGCCGCA
This sequence comes from uncultured Desulfobacterales bacterium, assembly GCA_964393645.1. GTDB lineage: Bacteria > Desulfobacterota > DSM-4660 > Desulfatiglandales > JALVZP01 > JALVZP01. The sequence continues at coordinate 15,183 of CAYMUI010000048.1, forward strand.
AACCTTAATGCAAAGGCATTAATAGGTTTGGGTCTATTTTTGCAAAAAGATATCTCTTCTTCTGTAAATACCTTTTTTAAAAATCTGTCTTCCCATCTTTCTATAGCCTTTTTTATTCTGCTTATTTTTACAATGTCTATTCCAATTCCATATATCACTTAAAAATCCCTCACCAATTCCACCATTTCTCTTACAGCCATCTCAAATCCTACATATATAGCTCTTGCTACAATGCTGTGTCCTATGCTGTATTCTTCTATTTGAGGAATCTCTTTAAATCTCTTTATATTTACATAGTTTAAACCGTGTCCCGCACTTATTCTGAGCCCCAAGGATTGAGCAACTTCCACTGCTTTTTTTATCTGCGTGAATCTTTCATCTGCTTCTTCTTCTGTTTTTGCTTCTGCATAGTGACCTGTGTGAATCTCTACTATTTCCACTCCACAGTCCTTTGAAGCCTTTATTTGATCAGGATCTGGATCTACAAAGAAACTTACTTTTATCCCTGCATCATGCATCCTTTTAACTACTTCTTTGTAATGCTTTAAGTGGGCTAACACATCAAGCCCACCTTCTGTGGTAATTTCTTCTCTTCTTTCAGGAACAAAAGTGACGATGTCTGGTTTTACTTCCAAAGCGATTTTTATTATTTCTTCCACTGCAGCCATTTCTAAGTTCAACTTGGTTTTTACTGTCTGTCTCAGAAGCCTCACATCTCTTTCATTTACATGGCGTCTGTCTTCTCTTAAATGGCATATGATTCCATCCGCACCAGCAATTTCGGCAATTCCAGCAGCTATTACAGGATCTGGCTCATTTATTCTTCTTGCCTGCCGGACTGTTGCTACATGATCTACATTTACTGCTAAGCGAGCCATATCATACCTCCTTTATTAGTGATAATAGTCTTTCCTCTTCTGTTTTCATTTTTCTTTCTTCTTCTACCGAACCTTCATGATCATATCCTAAGATATGTAAGATTCCGTGAATAACAAGTCTGTATATCGTGGTTTCAAGGTCTTCCCCTGTTTCTTCAGCTTCTCTTATTGCTGTGTCCACGGATATTATTATATCCCCAAGTACAGGAACATGGATCTGCTTTTCTTCTTCACCCCACAGAGGAAAAGATATGACATCTGTAGGGCCTTCTCTTTTTAGATAATTTTTGTTTAATTCAGAGATATGCTTATCGTCAGTAAACAGAATGCTCAGCTCTTTATCCTGACATCCCAAGTCTTCTAAGACCGTTTTTATCTTCTGCCTTAAAACCTTTTTCTTTATCCCTGGGATCTGCTTTTCGTACCTGATCTGAAGTCCCATTTGCCAACCTCTTTTTTTGTTCTCCAAGAGCAGCAGGTTCAGGATATTCTATTCTGTGATGGAATATCCCGCTTAGTGTTTTGTTAAAACTCTTTGCGATTTTGTTTAAATCTTTTAGCGTAAGTTCACATTCGTCAAGCTGACCATCAGCAAATATCTTGTTTATGATGTTCTGGACTGTTCCTTTTATACGAGCTGGGGTAGGATCAGAAAGACTCCTGCAAGCTGCCTCCACTGAATCTGCCAGCATAACAAGTCCTGCTTCTTTGGTTTGAGGTTTTGGGCCAGGGTATCTGAAATCTGCTTCACTTACAGATTGAGCTTTTCCGGATTTTTCTGCTTGAGCTTTTGCTTTTTCGTAAAAATACGAAATAAGACTGGTGCCGTGGTGTTGTTGGATTATATCTATTATTTCCTGTCCAAGTTTGTACTTTTTGGCTATTTCTACCCCTTCTTTCACATGAGAGATTAGTATAAGAGCACTCATGGAAGGAGCAAGTTTTTCGTGTTTGTTCTCTGTGCCTATTTGATTCTCTATAAAATAAAGCGGTTTTTTCATCTTTCCTATATCATGGTAATATGCTGCCACCTTTGCAAGGAGTGGATTTGCTCCTATCTCATGAGCTGCAGCTTCTACCATGTTGCTTACTATTACGCTGTGGTGATATGTACCCGGAGCACGAACCATGAGTTCTTGAAGCAGAGGTTGATCAAGACTTGCTAATTCCAAAAGCTTTATGTCTGAAGTATATCCAAATACACTCTCTATTAATGGCTGAAAACCAGTGGTAACAATACCTGCCAAGATTCCCCCTGTAAAGGCAGACACAATGGCTACCCCTATTTCTACAGAATTTGTCAGTCCCATAAGTGCTTCTGCTGATATCGCCAAGACTATGTTTACTAAGCCCACTTTTAAACCGGTTTTTATAAAGACTATTCTTTCTCTACAACTTTTAACTCCGTAAGCTGATAACAGAGAATTTACAAAGAAATAGATAAAATATTCGATGTGCCCTTTAAGAACAATGGCTGAGATAACAGAAGCCACAAACGAAAATCCTATAGCGTAACTCATGCCCAAGAATATAGATACAAGCATAGAACCAGTTGCCACAGGAATAATAAAACGCAATGCATTTGGGGAAAAATTTTGAAATGTGCGTGCGAATTCCTCTGCTATGAAGTTTGAAAATAATACAACTAAGTAAACAAATAATAATATAAGACCCGTGAAGATTAAATCCTTCAGCTTGCGAGGAGCTTTTTTTCCAGTGCTTAACGAACCTACAAAATAGGTAATCCCTATCATGGAGCAGATAAGAACAAACATCGCTATTAGCTTGTTTATTCCTCTTTCCTCTTTCAAGGCCTTATACTGCGCGTTTAGTTTCAAAAGGGTTTCTGGTGTGATCCTTTCACCTTCTCTTACAAGCATTTCACCTTTTTTTATCTTAAAATAGGACGGTTTCACCGAATCTCTTGCTATTTCTTTTCTAAGCTCGGTTTCCCTGCTGTTAAATGTTATATTTGGCTGGATCAGTAGCTCGGCCATGTCTCCTATCAGTTTGGCAAGTTTTCTGTTTCCTGTTTCTGTGGCAATTTTCTTTTCAGTATCCAGAATAAACCCCTTTGCTTCTCTTTTATCGTAAAAGCTGTCCAGTCTGGTAATCTTAATCTCGTTTCCTGAGATTATATTGTGTATTATTATTCCTTTATGAATTTTTTGAGTTAGCGATCTTTTATCAGAGATAATTCCTTTTTTTATAAGTGGCTTAAGTATAAAGATCAGCCTTTCTTCAATCTCTGGAGAAAAACAAGCCATGTAAAGTGAATCAAAAATAACATCGTCGGGATTAATGGACAGGATTTCAAAAAACTTTTTTTTCACTTTTTCGATGTCTTCTCTATTAGGATTTTCTGGCAAGTTTTCTCTTGCAAATCTGAACGCTTCTCGGACCCTTGATATTAAATGGGAAGCTGTTGGATCAAAGTCATATACATCTTTTACAGCTTTTACTGCTTTTTCTCTCAGCTCTTCAGTAAGCTTAATATTTTCTACTAAAAGGTCAGTTGATGCTTTGATATTTCTGTCTGATATGTCTCCTACATGGTAAACCTTGGGACGAGTAAGAATATTCGGATACATCAAGACACAGATGACAGCACTTACTAACACTATTATGATTATTTCTATTAACCGCTGGGAATTAGACAGCTTGGTTTCAGATTTATCAGAGCCAATAGGCGGTGGTTTTATTTCCTCTTTCTTTTGTCTTTTCATTTGCTTTCAGCCCTCTCGTATGCTTCTATTATTTCCTGCACCAATGGATGTCTTACCACATCGTCTTTTGAAAAGTACACAAATTCAATTCCTTTGATGCCTTTAAGTATTTCTATTGCTCTTTTTAGACCAGAATCTTTTCCTTGTGGTAGATCGGTTTGGGTTATATCTCCCGTGATAACTGCTTTGGAACTAAAACCAAGTCTTGTAAGAAACATTTTCATTTGTTCGTGAGTTGCATTCTGTGCCTCATCCAGTATCACAAAAGCGTCATTTAATGTTCTACCTCTCATAAAAGCCAAAGGAGCAACCTCTATTGTGCCCTGTTCCAGAAGTCTCGATGCACTTTCAAAATCCATCATGTCATGGAGGGCATCGTATAGAGGTCTTAAGTACGGGTTTACCTTTTCGTATATGTCACCTGGCAAAAAGCCAAGCTTTTCTCCTGCTTCAACCGCTGGCCGTGTTAGTATTACCCGGCTTACTTCTTTCTTCATAAGAGCTGAGATTGCCATTGCCATTGCAAGATAAGTCTTTCCTGTTCCTGCAGGCCCTATACCGAACACGATATCGTATTTTCTAATACTTTCTATGTATCTTTTTTGATTTATAGACTTAGGGCTGATGATCTTCTTTTTGGAAGAGATAAGCACTTCGTCCTTGAATATCCTTTTAAGATTAGTGCTTGGGTCATTACTCAATATTCTTATTGCATGTTCAACATCACTTAAATAAATCGGGTAGTTGGTTTTTATTAGTTCTACAAGCTGAGTCAACACATTTTCAGCCAATTCTATTTCCCACCTTTGTCCCTGAAGCGTAATAACATTTCCTCGTACATAGAGAGAGACTCCTATCCTTTCTTCCAGAAGCCTGAGATTTACATTGCGTTCTCCACATAAAGATCTGAATACTTCATGGTCTTGAACAGTAATTTTTTTACTAAGCATATCAGCTTTTTTTGATAATGCTACCTTTTTCATACCCTTAAACCCTCTGATTTCTATCAGTGATTTAATTTTATATTTTAGTAAATTTCAATCTTTTTTTGTATTCAAAATATTGTGGTTGTTGTAAAAAGATCAGGTGATTAGATTAGATAAGGATTAGATATTTATACTATTATGCCTGAAATTTGTTGGACTAACTCTTTGGAACTTTTTTCTAAAATTCCGGCTTTTTCTTTAAGTTTTGTAGCCTGATTTAATGTTTGTTTAGCTACCTCTGCCATTACATCTATTTCTCTTTTTACCAAATCTGACTTTTTATCAATAAGCTGAACCTTTTCTGTATAGATATTTGACTGTGTTTTTACAGCATCATATACTTTATGAGCAGAGTTTCTCATGCTTTCCATGGCAGAAACTGTGTTATTGATATGTTTGACCGAATCTTCTATTCCTGTTTGAATACAAGATATAATAGAAGATATTTTTTCAGTAGCTTTTTGTGTTTGAACAGCCAGATCTTTAATTTCATTAGCCACTACCGCAAAGCCCTTTCCTGAATTTCCAGCTCTTGCGGCTTCTATAGTAGCATTAAGTGCTAATAGATTGGTTTGTTTCGCTATAGAACTTATCAATTCTACTATTTCGCCTATATTTTTTGCATAGGAGTCTAATTGTTGAATCGCGTCTCTTGTTGCCTGTATCTGATTTCCCAGATTTTCGGAGACATAGACCATATTTTCTGTATTTTCAGCAACTTCATTGGTCATATTAGATAAATTTTGGACTGTTTCTGCAGTCTTTTCTACTGTTTCTATTAACTCTTTTATTTGAAAGCGTGCCTTCCTGGACGCTTCTACTGAACTATTTGCTTCTTTTACCATACTGCTGGCAATACTGTTAAGATCTTTTGATTCGTAACCTACAGAATTAGAAACTTTTTTTACACTGCCTACAAGATTGGAAAATATATCCAGAAACTTATTAAACAGCCGCGAAACTTCTCCAAACTCATCTCCATTCTTTGTGATAAGCCTTTCTCTAAGATCTCCTCGGGCCATAATTCCCAGTATTTGGGTCATATTTTTCAACGGCTTAATAATAGAGTTAAAAATAAGGTATCCAAATATAAGAAAGCCAAATAGACTCACAAATCCTATTAGGAACAATATATAATATGCTCGTTTAGAAGAAACTTTTCCTTTTTTTGTTAATATAGAAATTTGCTTTCCCGATTTAAGATTGAGTTCCATTATCGATTTATCTAAAATTTCAAGCTTTTTTATCACTCTCGTACGAGTTAAATTTACTTTATTCTTTATAGCTACTATCGTGGTTATCGCATCTTCAAGGTCATAAAATGAGTCTTGAAGATCTTGTAGTTTCTTTTTAATTGTACTGGTAGGAGAATATGCTTTTTTTGTCTTTTCAAGCATAGTTATTATCTTTTCTATGATCTGGTTTGCTTTGGATAAAGAGAAAAACTTTTGTTTTTCGAATAAAAGTTCCTGCAGTAACAAATACTCGCTAAAATTTTTTATTACATATTGAAGAGTTTCTATACACAGGTTATCTTTCTTACAGCAAGATAAAACTTCTTTAAGATTTTTTAAAATATTCGTTTGTGCGTAAAAAATCTTTTTTCTGTTATTTTTAAGGCTGTTCATTCTTATTGATAATATTTTTATATCTTTTAAAAAAGATTTTAGCTCCTCTTTATAAGGAAGAGGGATTTTCTTATTTACCTCTTTTGCTATCAAGTCTATTTTTTTAAAAAGAAATTGGTCTCCACTTACTATAAATTCATTAGCATGCCGTTTAAGTTCTGAAATATCTTTTATAAGATAGAGAGCATTAATCATTTTTTTACTGTGGTTTTCCATATAAACCTCATCTCTGCTAAGTTGAGCGAGTTTGGAAATACTGTAGATGGACACAAAAGATATTGTACCAGATGCGATTAGAATCAATATTATCAATCTGTGCTTTATTTTGAACTTATCAAACATATTTTTTCCTCCTGTTGGTATGTTTTGTTAAATTTATTAAAATCTACAATCCAATAGCATGTATATATTTCTAAGGCTATCATGAGACCTTTTTGGTGCTCCAAGGTGCATTCCACTTCCCGTGTATTCATAATCTAAATATGTATAACCCAGTCTAAGGAACAAATGTTTATTAAGAGGTTGAATATAATAGAAGTCAAATACATTACCTCTTGTAGCAAGTTTATTGTAGAGCTCTATACTCGATTGAGTAAAAGTAAACCAGTATTTACTGCCGTGATTGTATTCGAATCCTAACTTAGGATTTTTTAAAGCTGGTAATGGAAGAGTGTATCTTACTCCAGTGTATATTGACCATCCTGTTTTTCTTTCCTTTCCATCATTTGTTAGTAATCCTACATTTATTCTTCCTGCTGGAGAGTTTATAAAAGTGGTTCCATCGGGATGGCTTCTGTTGAGTCCTGTGGAAAGAAATAAGTTCAAGCCTTTTTTTATAATATTCTCAGCCTGTAGATGTATTCCAAACAGATCCATATCACCTATGTTTTTTTGTGGACCAAGAGGATTATCTATCATATCGAATGCTCTTACATAACTAAGTATTAAGAGACTTTTTGAGATCTTGGGTATTTGGCTTTCAAAAAAGAAAGCAAGAAAGTTCGTGTCATCAACTCCGGAACTTGAATCCAGATAGTTATATCTATCATCATCATCTTGAAACCCTTTTCCATAACAAAGCCTTAAGGCCGAAGATTTAAGTCCTAAATATCTTTCAAGTCCTAAGGTAACTACTATTCCATCTGCTTCTCCATCAAATATAAGTGCTGGATAGGTTGATTGACGCACTCTGTTTTCTTTGAATTCTACAGGTGGACCTTCAGTAGAAGGATGTCTTCCAAAAGTAATAGCAAGAGGAATAGGAAAATTGGGTACAATCCAATCTACATATGCCCTTTCAAATTGCACATTTGTTGATCCTCCCGGAGTGTGACCCCTATTAAAATCCATATAGTTTAATTGAGCATCATTATCTGCCCAGTTTTTTGTTACAGAAAGTCTACCATGAAATATAAGGTTTTCGCTTAGCTTTGCGCTCATATTCAATCTAAATCGGCAGCTCCAATGATTGTTATTATGATCTTTTATACGGCGTCCTGTCTGATAGTTAGCACCTTTGAAGTAAAAATTATCCATTCGGGTTCTTATCTCAGCTCCCCAGTTCAGTCTATCTTTGATAGCCTTTGTTTCTAACCTATCTAAAGTGTCATATATTTCCTCAATTTCTTCTCTTGTGACCTCTTCTTTATGCATAATGGTCTTTTTTTGAGTATTTTTTTTGGCTTCTAACTTTTCTAAACGCTTCTGCAATGTATCAATCCTTTTTAAGATAGCTTTATAAATTGCTTCTGGAATAACCACCATTTTTTGATTTTCTTTTTTTATATCTGCAGCATCTATATTTGTAACGAATAACATGACAAACACAAGCATCGCAAAATACATGGTTATTTTCATAATAACTTCCTCCTCCTTAATTATTTTGGAATTACTGCTTCAAGTGGTTGATCACTGTCTGCTGCATGAGATTTGAGATATTCGATAATGATCTTCATTTCACTTGAAGAGATTTTTTTAGATAAATCAATAGGATGTCTGTGTCTTTTAAAATATTTTTCCCATACTATCGCGGCCTTATCGGCCGGGTTGACAGGTGGCGCTTTACCACCTTTTTTGTGGCATACAGCACATTTTTGAATAAAAAGTTTTTCTTCCTGGGTTTCTGCAAAGGAATTTCTTGTAGCCATAAACACAACAATAACTAATAACAAACACAGCACCATACACTTCATCTTTACTTTAACCTCCTTTAAGTTCATCAGAAAACGAAATATATTTGCTTAAACTTTTTTGTTATACTTATTATCGCTTTTGAAACTGCTTTTGTTCGTTTCGGATCTATGCGCTATGAATAAAACCTTTGCAATAGTTGCAAATCCGGTGGCAGGAAGTATGCCATTAGACAAGAAGCACAATATACTGAAGACGCTGTCCAAGATAATTGGGGCTCAGGTATTTGGCCTTGATACAAGAGACAAAACAGAATTTCGAGAGTGTATAAAAAGTGTTTCCAGAAGATATGATGTAATAATTGCAGCTGGTGGGGATGGCACTTTTTCAGATCTTATAAATTCTATAGATCTTACAAGAAACATAGCTGGCTACTTACCTATGGGGAGCGGAAATGCGCTGAGATACGCATTAGGTTATCCTTTTTCCCTGGTTAGGTGTGCTCTTAAACTAAGATACGGAAGTGTTAAAAAAATTGATCTTATAAGATATGAAGATAGATACTTATTTATGGGATCCATAGGCTTTGAGGTTGAGGTTTTATCAAACAAAAGAAAGAACTCTTCCTATCTTCATGCTACATTGAGTGCACTAAAGAACTATAAAAAAAAGCCGATCAAAATCTCAGCACGGATATGTTTAGAAGAGAGAGAAATATTTGTGAAAGATGCACTAAGTATTCTTGTCACTAAACAGCCTTACTATGGATACGGCATGAAGGTTATGCCTCAGGCCAGATTTGACGATGGTTTCCTGCACATAGGTATATTCCCTTCTGGTGTTTTAAATCTGATCGTAATGATGTTGCTTTCCTTAAGTGTAGGCAATGTAAAAGGCAAACATATTATGTGTGAAAAAGCCGTGTTTTTGGACTTGTTTCATTTTTACAAAGTTCAAATGGACGGAGATATTGTTTTTAATAAAGAGAGACTTAAATTTAACTTAGCAAAAAAAGTGCTCAGTATATTGAGCTGATGATGAAAAACATCAAGCTTGTTATAGCTTATGATGGAACCAATTATCACGGCTGGCAGGTCCAGAAAGACAAAAGAACAATACAAGGTACAATCGAGCTTCAGCTTAAAAAAATTACAGGAGAAAATATAAGAGTGATAGGTTCAGGAAGAACAGATGCTGGGGTTCATGCATTAAATCAGGTGGCTAATTTTAGAACGAATTCTGAACTAACTCCTTTGCAGATAAAAAATGCTCTTAACTCTCTTCTGCCGGAAGATATCTACATAAAATCTGCAGAATATGTACCTCTGGAATTTCATGCCAGATACATGGCAAAGTCAAAGATCTACGAATACAGAATATTAAACAGACCAGAACCTGATATCTTTACCAGAAAGTACCACTGGCATGTGATTCCAAAACTCGATATAGAGTTGATGAAAAAGGCGCTTTCATTACTTAAAGGGACACATGATTTTTCCTCTTTTATGTCTGCTGGAAGCTCTGTAAAGGATCCTGTCAGGACTATCTTTAAAATAGACCTTTATAAGGATGCCGATGATCTTTTAAGAATCGTGGTAGAAGCAAACGGATTTTTAAGGCATATGGTAAGAAATATAGTAGGAACTGTGGTGCAGTTAGGATATGGGAAGATAAGTTTAGAAGAATTTAAGGATATATTTGCTGCTCGTGACAGAACAGTTGCTGGAAAAAAAGCCCCTGCCAGAGGTCTGTTTTTAGTAAAGGTGATATATTAGTCATCGTCGTCTTTATCTTCCTTTTTCAGGGAAGATAGCACGGTTTTGAATACTAAATTCCATGTTTCTTCAAAAGAGCTGACAGAGACTCTTCCTACTTCAATAAATTTTATCACGATTTCTTTGCTTATTTTTAAAGCGATTTCCTTTTTGTCTTTGTTTTTCATAGCCAAAAACTTTTTCTCGCTTCTCCTGCTGGAAGGAAGAAGGCCACCCGAAAAACCAGCAGGAGAAGCTTTAGGAAGAACCCTTGAGAGCCCTCCCTTTTTACTGGGTAACGATTTCTACTAATTCTAACTCAAATATGATCTCATTTCCAGCAAGAGGATGATTTGCATCTAAGGTTATGGACTCGTCGTCTATATCAGTAACTATGAGGTTTACATACCCTCCATCAGGATGTTGCATTTGCAAGTTTTGTCCTATAAAAGGCTCTATGTCTTTGGGAATAGAGCTTTTCTCCACTTTAAATACCAGCTCCTCATGCCTTGGGCCAAAGCCCTCTTCAGGCGGGATTTCCACTGTCTTGGTTTCTCCCACTTTCATGCCGATTACTGCCTTTTCAAGTCCGGGGATAACACTTCCTTCACCTACCGTAAATTGAAACGGCACATGTCCTCTGGAAGATTCGAACACATTCCCATCTTTTAGCTTGGCGGTGTAGTGAATTTTTACCGTATCCCCATTTTTTACTACCCTTTCCATAAAAAACCTCCTTAAAGACTTTTAATTTTTAAAATCCTTCTCACCCCTACTGTTGGTATGAGAATCAAAAAGAACTGCTTAATAGGCGGGACACCTCACAAAATATTTAATGCCAGCATATCATTAAAAATGACATGATTCAAGACATTTTTCACAAAAGCCGAACACCCCGACATTCAGAGCCGATATATAGAAAAAAAAAGAAAAAGAGGTGTTTGTTATGGAAAAGGGAATAAAAGAACCATTTTTAGAACACATTCTGGAGGCCACAAAAAGTGTATTCGATATGATGGCAGGCTTGGAGGTTGAGAAAGATCAGGTACTTATCTGCAACAATGATAAAGTAAAAGGTGATGTAACCGGTGTGATCGGTCTTTCTAACGACAAGGTTAAAGGTTCTATTGCCATAAGTTTTCCGAAGGATCTGGGTAAGTCAGTGGTGGCCAACATGCTTTCCATGGACGCAGAGCAAATCTCAGATGATGATCTAAAGGATGGAATCGGAGAGATTACCAACATGGTGGCAGGAGACCTGAATAACAGGATAGGAAACATCTTTAAATTGTCTCTTCCGAGTATTATAACCGGGAAGGGTCATCTTGTATCGCTTTCCCATAACAATACGCCGATACTTTTTAGATTTTTGATTCAAAATCAGCCATTTTATTTGTTAACCACATTCGAAGAAAAATAAAGAGGAGGTTTTACCATGAAATTACTCATTGTTGATGATTCAACCACCATGAGGAAGATTATAATGCGAGGGATCAGACAGTCAGGGTTTAAAGTAGACGAATTTTTGGAAGCAGGAAACGGAAAAGAAGCCCTGCAGATGATTTCTAATGGAGGAGTAGATGTTGTTTTAACTGACATAAACATGCCAGAAATGAACGGCTTAGAGCTATTAGAGGCGCTCAGGTCTTCAGGAGAAACAAAAGACATACCTGTTGTAATGATAACCACAGAAGGTTCAGAAATGGTTATAGAAAAGGCCAAACAGCTGGGAGTAGATGGTTTTATAAGAAAGCCTTTTACTCCAGAAGCTCTGGGTTCCACTTTATCAAGTGTGGTGAGGTAAGCAGTTATGCAAGCTGACAGATTGGGGCCAGTTTTAAGACCTCTTTTTAAAAATATCAAAGAGCTTTTTAAGGAGCTGGTGCAGGGAGATGTTGTTCTTGGGTTTAGAAAAGGTCCGGCAGGAAAGGTGGAAGATATAAAATCAGTATTGTGGAATAAGGCATTTGGATGCAAAGTAGGGGTTGATAATCTTTCAGAAGACAGCCTGTTTCTCATAATGGAAAAAAGTGGAGGTATTTTTCTGAGTGCTAAGCTACTGCTTCTGCCTCAGAGTAACATAGACTCTCTTATGAAAAAAGGAGAAGTAAACGAGTCTATATTGGATGCCCAAAAAGAGATATTTAACATGTTGGTGGGAAAACTGAATGATGTACTGAGGGAAAAGGTCCAAAAAGACATGCACCTGGTAATGAACGAAAACTTTATAGTAGATGAAAATGATCTTTCCTTTCTGCCGGCTGAAAAGGAGTTTGTTACTTACACAGCCAATGTAAAAGTAGTGGGTCCGGTTACATTTTCTATGAGTATGATCTTTAGCAGGGAGCTGGCCGATCTTATAGCGAAACACATTAATCCGGACGAGGAAGAAGAGCCAGCAGGTGCAGATAATAAAGTTCAGAACGAGACAGAAGAGATTCATGAAGAAAAAGACTCGTCAGATGCCAGCGAATCTGTTCTTAAAGCATCTATTAAACCTTTCAGACCTCCTTCTGTCAGAAAAGATTCTTCTGGTTTTCATATAGAGTACATTATGGAAGAAGATTTTCCTGTAGCACAGTTAGGAACTTCTCTGTGGAATGCTGTTAACAATATGCAAAAGTATGGTGTAGATTTCATTGTGCTGGTGGATGGATTAAAGTTTGTCGGGCTGTTGAGTATGGCAGACATAAGAAAGGGTCTGAGTCCATTTTTGGAAGAACCTTTTAGGGAATATTGTAGAGAGCAAGATTTGGCCACAAAAAACTTTCAAGTAGAATGGTTCTTAGAAAGAGATATTACTCCCGTGCCTTACAATGCATCTTTGGAAGAGGTACTCGATTATTATCTAAAACAAGGGTATCCATATCTGCCGGTCTGTAAGAACAGAAGAATCGTAGGAGTTATTACTCATACTAAATTGATAAACTACTTGGCAGGGCTTTTGTATGGAGAAACTGCTTCAGAAGAAGAATCAGCGAGGCAGGTAGTAACAAATGCATCTTCCTAACTCTTTTCTCACCAGAGAAGAATTTCCGATAGCAGGAAGCACTTCACTGCCTCCAAGGAACAAATATCCACCTGGATTCAGGCTTTTTTCTAAGCGACTTAAAATATTTCTTTTTAATTCATCCGAAAAGTAAATAAGCACATATCGGCAAAATATGAGATCAAACTTTCCTAAGCGAGTGAAATTTTCTTTTAAATTTACTTGAACGAACTTTACTAGTCTTTTTATTTTGTTGTCCAGCACCCATCTATTGCCTTTTTGTTTAAAGTATTTTGCAAGCATTCTGGCAGGAAGACCTCTATTTATTTCTATCTGAGAAAATTCTCCTTTTTTTGCGTATTCTATCACTTTCTTAGATATGTCACTGCCTATGATTTCAAGATGCCAGTTTAATAATTCAGGAAAGTGCTCGCTTATCAAAAGCGCTATACTGTAGGGTTCTTGTCCTGTAGAACAGGCACAGCTCCATATTCTGAGTCTTTTTTTTAGACTATTATTTTGAATAAGTTCTGGAATTACATGTTTTTTTAAGGCTTCAAACTGTATTTTGTCTCTAAAAAAGTAGGTTTCATTAGTGGTTAATGCATCTATGAGTCTGTTTAGAAGTTCATTTGTGAGATTGCTTTTTGCCTGTTTATACAGCTCTTCTATGTTAAGACCCATACTTTTTGAAAGCTCGTCTAATCTACTTTCTATTAAATAAGCCTTTTCCTTACCTATGGCTATACCTATGTGCTTTAAGGCAAAGTTAGAAAAAAAGGCAACTATCTCACTTCTTATCATTATTTTTTAGCAACCTCTGAAATAAGCTTGGCGATTTTGTCCAGAGGGATAACTTCATCTGCTACACCAGCTTTTGCAACTACTCCGGGCATACCCCATACCACTGAACTTTCTTCATCTTGAGCCACCACATATGCCCCTTTTTCTTTTAGCATTTTTGCTCCTTTGAATCCATCATTTCCCATTCCAGTTAAGATAATTGCCAGTATTTTGTTTTTGTATACCTCTGCAGCACTTCTAAAAAGCACATCTACTGATGGTCTACAGTTGTTTTCTGGCGGGCCTTTATGTAGCTTTATGATGACATGCTCATTTTCTTTTCTTACCTCCATGTGATAATCTCCTGGTGCTACATATATGACCTTTGATTTTACTACTTCCCCATTTTCTGCTTCTTTTACTGTTAACGGACATATCTTGTTTAATCTTTCTGCCAGTTGTGTGGTGAATACAGGGGGCATGTGTTGAACTATAAAAATAGGCACGGATGTCTTTGGATCCAGTCGGGAAAGCACTTCTTTCAGAGCACTTGGTCCCCCAGTTGATGAGCCTATTGCTACAGCATCCCTCTTTGGGATAAGAGTTATTTCAGGTTTAAAGCCTTTTCTTACAGAGGTTGTGTATAAGGTGTCAGAAAAACGAGTTTGCCTGCTGGAAAAAGATCTCTTCTTTACATAACAGAGCTTGATTTTGGGAATAAGGGAATTTGCTATTTTTTCCATGTTTTGGGAAAATGAGCTGTTTGAAGGCTTTGGCAGAAAATCAAAAGCCCCTTTTTCTAAGGCCTCAAAGGTTAATTTTGCTCCTGCCTGAGAATGGGAAGAAAAGACTATAACGCCTACAGGCAGACTCTCTTTTTTTATGTGATCCAGTGTTTCTAAGCCGTCCATTTCTGGCATTTCAAGATCCAGTGTAATTACATCTGGTTTTAGTTTTTTGAGCAATTCGAGTGCTATCTTTCCATTTGCAGCGCTTCCCAGCACTTCTATTTGGGAGTCTTTTTTCAGTATACTGGTTAATATCTTTCTGTACACAGCACTGTCATCTACCACTAAGACCCTTATTTTGTTCATACATCCTCCATTATCATTTCGATTTTGGTGAGCAGCATTTCTTGATCAAAAGGTTTCATGAGGTATTCATCTGCTCCTGCATTCAGGGCTTCTAAGACACTCTCTTGTTGATTTTCGCTTGTAACCATCATGATTTTTATGTCTTGCCATTCAGGATTTTTTTTAACGATCTTTAAAAACTCGTATCCATTCATACCCGGCATATTCCAGTCTAAGAGGATGAGATCAAACCAGTTGTGTTCGTATAGAGATTCCAATGCCTTTTCTCCGTTTTCTGCTTCATAAACCTCATGTCCTAAGTTTTTGAGCATCTTTTTTACTATTCCTCTTACAGCCTTGGAATCATCGACTACTAATACTTTCATGACTTAGCCTCTTTACTTTTTTATGGACTCTGAGTCTAATACAATAAGCAATCTGTTAGATAGCTTGCTTATGTTTTTAATGTACTGTATGTCTATACCTTCCAGATGATCTGGCACAGGTTCCAGATCCTTTTCCTCTATACTTATTACGTCACCGATTTCTTCTACCAGTATACTTATGGGTTCTTGAGATGTCTTCACGATTACATGATAGTACCCGTTTTTCTTTTCATCAAACTTAAGCCCCAATTTTTTTGCCAGATGTATAGCGGTAATTATTTGACCTCTGAGGTTTATAATTCCTTCCACATGAGAAGGACTTAAAGGAACGCGGGTTATTTCTGCGGATTTTTTTATTTCCAGCACATCTTCTACTGGTAAGGCAAACAGAAAGTTACTAAAGTAAAATGTTATAAACATCATTTCGGCCTCCTTTAAGCTGCTTTTTTGAGTCTTTTCTGAAGGGCCTTTTCTATAGCTCCTGTTAGCCTTTCTAATTTTAACTTTGGTACAAATTCGTCTATTCCTGAATCACTACTCTTCTTTATATCTTCGGAACTTATAGCTATAATCGGCATGTACTTTAGTCTTTCATCTTGTCTTACCTTAAAACTTAGCTCAAACCCGTCCATCTCTGGCATTACTATATCTGTTAATAATAGATCAAAATCATATTGTTGTAGTTTGTTCCACGCATCTTGTCCGTTTTTAGCAGTAGTTACAGAATACCCAAAACTGGACAGATATGAACTTATCAGATTTCTGTAAAATACCGAATCTTCAGCTAACAGTATTTCACATAGCTTAGCAGAAAAATATCTCTTAAACCAATCTGGATTGTACATCTCTATAATCTTGAACACATCCACAAACAGAGTTGTATGACCTCTTATGATAGCCGAACCTAACACTCCATCAAATTCGTAAAGCTCTTCATCCAATTCAAAATAGGCGTGTATGCTGTCAACGATGTGGGAGGCAAGAAATGCCACATCTCTGCCTCCTGTGTTAAATACTATGATGTTGTACTCCTCTTTATCAGCCAGCGGACTTACAGGCATAAATTGATCCAGCCTGATTAGTGGCATACTATAACCTCTATATTGAACCACCTCTCTTCCTGCCACAGACTCTATGTCCTTAGATTTTATTTTGTCTAATCTTGCAACAAGCGCTAAAGGTATAGCAAAGTGTTCACCCTGTTCTGAAATCTGAAATATCAAGAAGAACTGTTCATCCCCTTTGGATGTAATATCTTTTGCTTCATGTTTGATAGATTCGGTTTCTCCTTTCTTTATGTCGAGCACGGAAGAGATGCCCACTACATCCAGTATCAGGGCAATTCCTCCGTCTCCCATAAGGGTGGCACCAGCGTAAACTGGTATGCCTTGAAAATGTTTTCCGAGAGGTTTTACTACTATCTCCTCTGAATCCAGTATTTTGTCTACCACAAGCCCAAACTCAAGCAAACCAGAATTTAGAATAATAATGCTCATTTTATCTTTTGTGTTTTGTTCTGGAAGCTCGAGTATGTCCTCTAAATAAAAAAGAGGTATAACCTCATTTCTTAATCTGTAAAATTTAGAGTCCCCTATAACTTGTACATCTTTTACTATTTCTTCTTTATTTAATATGACCAGCTCTTTAAGGTTTACTTGGGGTATGGCATACCTCTGACCGTGACAGCTCACAATTAAAGCCGGAATAATAGCCAAAGTAAGAGGGATCTTCATTATGATGGTAGTCCCACACCCTTTTTCAGTCTGTATATCTATGCTTCCCCCTAATTTTTCTATGTTTGTTTTCACGACATCCATTCCCACTCCTCGTCCAGATATGTTGGTAACCTTTTCTGCTGTGGAGAATCCGGGCTTAAAAATCAAATTTATCGCCTCTCTATCTGAAAGGTTGTTTGCCTCCGCTTCACTTATCAGACCTTTTTGCAGCGCCTTTTCTTTTACCTTCTCTATGTCTATACCTCTTCCGTCATCTTTTATTTCTATTATGACCTGACCTCCTTCATGATATGCTCTCAGCAAAAGGTGTCCTACTGCAGGTTTTCCCATTTTTACCCTTTCTTCAGGAGGTTCTATCCCGTGGTCTATCGAGTTTCTTACTATGTGGGTTAAAGGATCTTTTATCGCTTCTATAATAGAGCGATCCAGTTCCGTATCTGCTCCTTCTATTGTCAATTTTACTTTTTTGTTAGCTACCCTGGACAAGTCTCTGACTATTCTTGGAAATTTGTTAAATACGGTTCCGATTGGCTGCATCCTGGTTTTCATTATTTCTTCTTGAAGTTCGGTAGTCACAAGAGACAGCCTTTGAGTAGCAGAGATTATTTCAGGATCATTCAAAGAATTGGCTATCTGTACAAGTCTGTTTCTTGAAAGAACCAATTCTCCAGCAAGATTCATAAGCTTATCCAAAAGCCCTATATCTACTTTTATGTGAGTGTCTGTCAGATGAACCACAGGTGCTTTTTCTTCTTTCCTGAAGTCCTGCTTCTGCGTATCTTTATTGTGAGCAGACTTTGTGTTTTCTGCTTTATCTTTTGGGATGTTGTTTTCGTTTCTGTCTTGTCCCTCATGATTCTTTTCTGACTCTTTTCCCAAATTATCTGCAAATTCCCTTACTACTTTTATAAAATCCCTATACACTTTATCTTCTGGTTCTTTTTTTTCCTTTTCTATGGATGCAACAATGGCCTTTATGTAATCAGTAGCTTTAAGAAGCATGTCTATTATCTGCTGGTCTGCTGATACAACCCCATCTCTTAATTTTGCCAATATGTCTTCAGCTGCATGAGATATTGCTTGCAGTGTAGTAAATCCAAAGAAACCTGAAGTACCTTTCAGGGTGTGCATGATTCTGAATATGCTTGATAAGAGCTCCTTGTTTGTGGGGTCCTGTTCTAACTCCACAAATTTTTCATCCAATTGTTCTATATTTTCTTTTGATTCTGCTAAAAAATCCTGCAATATCTCATCATCCAATTCAATCATATCTGTCATGGTCGTCCTCCTCAAAACTCTTCTTTAAGAAACATTTCGGAAGTTTTTAAAAATGGTTCGAAAAAAAAATAACTGCCGAACAATCTTGAAAAATTAGTCGAAATAATAACCAAAAAATTAAGGAGGTTTGATTATGGCTATTAGGATCGCCACAAATGTTTCAGCCCAAAATGTAGTTGGGTGGCTGAGTCGATCCCAGGCTGGGCTCGACAAGGCATTAGAAAGGTTAACCTCTGGTTATCGCATTAACCATGCAGCAGATGACGCAGCAGGACTTGCTATCAGCAACCAGTTCAGACACGAAATTGCTGGCTTAAGGGTTGCGTATAACAATGCATCCCAAGCTGTGAACATGGTAAGGACAGCCGAAGGAACTCTGAACAGATTAGTTGATATGACGAGAAGACTTAAAGAGCTGGCAGTGGAAGCTGCTTCAGATACAGTGGATAGCTCCAGAAGAACCGTAATAAATAATGAGGCTACCCAGATAATAGATGAAATGGTTAAGCTGGCCAAAAGTACAAAGTATGCTGGAATGAATCTGTTTAGTAACAGTTCTGATACAACATTTACATTCGGAGTTGGTCTTACAAGTGACTCTTCTAACCTTATCACAATACAAATTAATAAAATTACATCCAGTGCTGACTTAGGGCTTCAGACTATTAACCTCAGCAATCTTACAAGCGCACAGGAATCTTTGGATTACATAGACAATACTCTTTCCAGTTTGAATAGCTGGTTGGCTAATGTGGGTAGAGCAGAAAACAAACTTGTCTACAGACAAGAGAATCTGCAGACCATGATCCAGAATTACACTGCCTCAGATTCAGTGATAAGAGATGCAGACATGGCAGCAGAGATGGCAAATTTTACGAAGAATCAGGTGCTTGTTCAGTCCGGTATGGCAATGCTTGCCCAAGCAAACTCACTACCCAACAATGTGCTCAGCTTGTTGAGGTAAAAAGAAAGGAGCCAGTGGTTAATATCCAACCACCTGGCTCCCTCTAATGAGGGGTTATAATGAAAATTCACGATATAACATACAATAATTTTATCGAAATTGTCAAAGATAAGATAACCCCGGATGTTGTAAAAAGTCATGTTAAGGCAAAAGTTAAACCCCAACCTGTGAAGACAGAATTTGTAGACAAAAAAGAGCTTTTTGAAGAAATAAAGCGTTTTTTCAAAAAAATGGCTCAAAACAACTTCAGCGTCAGTATAAGTGTTCATCAAAAAACTAAAATCTATGTCATAAAGGTAATAGATAACGAAACTAAACAGGTGGTGCGAGAGGCTCCATTGGAGAAGATTTTGGACATGATCTCTTTTATGGAAGAATTCGTTAAAAAAAGATCTCTTCATAGGAGGATGTGAGGATGCCCGGCACTTTTGCTATGAGTGGAATAAGCTCGGGAATGGACTGGTCATCATTGATTGAGAAGATAATGCAGATAGAACACAGGCCAGTGGATCTGTTAGAGCAGAAAAAACAGGACTATGAAAGCAAGCTCTCAGCATGGCAGGACATAAACGCCAAACTTTTGTCTTTGAAAACAAAAGCCGATCTTATTAACCAATCAGAGGATTTTGATGTTTATACAACCGAGCTATCGAGTGACAGCAGTGTAGATCCTGAGACCATATTATTGGCAACTTCGGGTTCGAACGCTACTGCTGGAACTTATAGGATTAGAGTGCTTTCCTTGGCCCAATCAGAAAGTATTCAAAGTAAGAGCTTTTCAAGTAGCACTTCAGAGCTGGGTATTTCAGGGGATATATTGGTAAATGGGGAGGTTGTTTCCATAGCGAGTACAGATTCGCTTTTAGACATTGCTGGAAAGATAAATTCCTTAGACAATGGGGTTGTAGCGTCTATAGTTCAATTAGGTTCAAATGAATACAGGCTTTCAATAACTACTGAAGAAACAGGTGAGTCCGGATTTACCCTGTTAAATGCCAGCGCCAGCAGTGTTCTTCAGGAGCTGGGAATCGCGGGAAGTAGTAAAAGCTTGTTACATCAGGTAAGCAGTGGTGCAGAGAGTAACCGTTTTTCTGATTCCACTACTGCTGTAGGTAGTCTGCTTTCTCTTACATCCGCTCCTTCAGGAACAGTTCAGATTGCAGGCGTAAATGTGGATATTGATCTTTCTACAGACAGTCTTGAGGACATAGTAAACAATATAAACACATCTTGGCAGAATGCAGGAAATACCGGTGACATCGCAGAGCTGCTTCAGGACGGTGACGATTATTACATAGTAATAAACACCACAAATATGACAGATTCAAACAATGTGCTTGAGGCACTCGGGATACTAAGGTCTAATCAGGAATCAGTGGCAGAAGTACAGAAAAACAGCGTTGCACTTACCTCTGGAGGAAACCCGGTAACTACCTCTACTCTCATTACTTCTATTGATACAGACACTGGAGGCCCTAAGGCAGGAGAGACCATAACCATCTCAGGAACTGATCATAACGGCAATTCTATACAAAGTCAGTTTACGATAGATGCTACTTCCACAGTAGGAGACCTTCTGGCAGCTATTGAAAACGCCTTTAATAATACTGTTACCGCAACCGTCACATCAGATGGCTACATCCAGATTATTGATAATACATCTGGAGACAGCCAGCTGTCTGTAAATCTTCTGGCAAACAACGAACAGGGAGGGGCACTTGATTTTGGGCAATTCAGCTCCTTAGTTGAGGGTTATGACATGGAGACCTCGTCAGGTCAAAATGCTCAACTGGAAGTAAATGGAAACATAATTACTTCCAGCTCAAATACCATTACGGATGTAATTCCTGGTGTGACCCTTAATCTTAGAAAAGCTGACCCGGACACAACAATAACCTTAAATGTAGAACGGGACTTTGATTCTATTATAAGCAACATCAAGGATTTCTTTAACACGGCCAACGACATAATTGAGTACATAAATAACCAGTATCAATTTGAGGAAGACAATGTTCAACCGCTTATGGGAGACCAGACCTTATATCTGCTGAAGATGGATCTTTCTGATAACTTGAGACTTCCGGTTTCAGGGTTGGATAGCAATAAAAACTTTCTTTCTTGGGCAGGGATAACAACAGATAACAACGGTATATTTTCCGTGGATGAGGAGACACTGAGAGAAAAACTGAACACAAATTTTGAGGATGTGGTCAATCTATTTGTCTCTTCAGATTCCAGCACAGGTGTTGCAGCCAGAGTCAGCGAGTTTGTAGAAAATGTAACCGACAGTCTGAATAACGGATATGTTTATACAAAGATAGATACACTGAATAGTACGATCTCTGACATAGACGATCAGATAGAAGATATGGAGAGATCTTTGGAAATCAAAAGAGAAAGTCTTTACCAGCAATACTACGCCCTTGAACAGTTTATATCTCAGATGAATCAGACTACAAGCTGGCTCAATATGCAATTCAGTTTTCACTTTAGTGCAGGCGGTACAAAATAAAAAGGAGGATGATACATGCAATTGCAGAAGATATACGAAGAAGTAGAAAGGAATACCACTCCTAAACTAAGTCTTGTGATCATGTGTTATGAAAAGATCATAGAGCTTTTAGATAAGGCGGCAGAATGTATGCAAAAAAAGGAATACGATAAAAAGTCAGAAGCACTATCTCGCGCGATAGATATAATAACAGAGTTGATGGGAGCGCTTGATTTTAAAAGAGGAAAACAGATTGCTTACGGACTGAACAGCATTTATCTTTATTCCTTAAATTCTATAATGGAAGCAGATTCTGACAACAGGGCAGATCTATTAGAACATGTAAAAAAACTGTTCGGTGAGATAAAGGAAGCCTGGGTGCAGATATCTAAAAAAGGTGTAAAGAGTGTATGAAGAACAGCTTTTAGAGCTGAAAATAGAAAAGTTGGAGAAGCTTTTAAAATTAGACGATTTATTAATAGAAGCTATGGAGAAAGAAGACATGGATTCAATAGCTTCTCTTATGGAAGAGAAGTTTGTGGTCATAAGTGAAATAAAGGCCATAGACGGAAAACTGAAGGAAAGAAGAAAAAAGAAAAATTTTTCTGAACAAAAAGAAGAAAAGTTCCGATATATAAAACGAGCCTTAAACAGGCTTAAAAACAAAGAGGAGAGGCTTTTGTATATGGCATACGAAAGGATGGAACACATAGAAAAGGAATTGGAACAAATAAACAAAGCTTTAAGAATAAACAAGAAATATAAAAAGCTAAAAGAAAGAAAAAGCGTTTTTGAGAGGATAGGATAATGACAAACCCTATCCAAGTAGTAGAAAACATAGCAAGAATATATGAAAACAAACTTCTAAAAAGTGATTTTCAGAAGCCAAGTAGAAATCCGTCTGGCAGCAAGTATATTGACGAAGTGGATATTTCCATAGAGGGGAAAAAGAAGCAGATTCTGGAAAATATTGTTTTGGAAGCTATAGATGAATTACCAACCAAGACCTTTGAGAAGTAATGAATACGACGACTTATATGAAGAAAAAGAGGACATCCTTTCTGCTTTAACCTCGGTTATCAAGTTTTCTGTAAACAAGAAGGATGACATCCAAGAGCTGTTCAAAGAAGTAGTTAATCAGATCTACAGAGTTGTACCTGCAGAAAGGGTATCTTTAAGCCTAAAAGGCAGAATGGAATATACTAACCTTAGCGGAAAAAATGGATCCAAGGTGGTTTATGTCCCTATAAACATAAACGAAAATGATGCAGACATATGCATAGGACACATCAGACTGGAAAAGGGAAGAGAACAAAATATAGAGCCCGAAGAAATAAAGTTTTTGGAAACAATAGCCTATGTAACGGGACTTAAATTTCAGAATAGTATACTGGAGCTGGTAATATATGAAGGACTGGTACAGACCTTAAAAGTACTTGTAAATACAGTTGAAGCAAAGGATGTGTACACAAAGTTTCATTCCCACAGGGTTGCTCAATATTCCGTCGGTATAGCAAAGATTATGGATCTGCCAAAAGAAGAAAGAGATACGATTAAGATAGCCGGAATACTTCATGACATAGGAAAGATAGCAATACCCGAAAACATCCTGCTTAAAGAGGGAAAGCTTACGGAAGAGGAATTTAATGTGATAAAAATGCACACCACCTTTGGAAATGAAATCCTTAAGCCCTTAAGGTTCTTTCATCAAGAAAGGATGATAGTTTTATACCATCATGAAAGGTGGGACGGCAGTGGATATCCTGAAGGACTGGAAGGGGAAAATATTCCGCTTCCTGCAAGGATCTTAGCAGTTGCAGATTCCTTTGATGCCATGACTTCTGACAGAGTGTATAGAAAAGCTCGTTCCTTTGAAGATGCTTTAAAAGAAATAAAGGATCTGTCAGGCATCAAGTACGACCCCTATGTAGTAAATGCATTTGACTTTTTTTTAAAAAGAGAATACCTAAGATAGCATGAATGAAAAAGAGAAAGAGAGAAGAAAAGCGGTAAGAGTAGAAGATTGGATTCCAATTGACTACAGACTTCTTACTGCTCAGGAATACGAAGAAGAATTGAAGCTCTTTCCTACCAGCCAGAGCGGAGTTGAACAGATAGAACTGAAGTATCCTTTTTTTTCTTGGCTACAGCACAGATACAGAGAAGAAGAAGAGCTTAACACCACAGAGCAGGTAATTTTGGATTTGCTGGTAAGCCTGAATAACAAGCTGGACTCTCTGATAAGATTACTGAAAAAAGAAAAAGAACTCGAACTTGAGGATCTGTGTTTAAAAGAACCTACTTATGTGAACATAAGCGGGGCAGGGATAAGATTCATTTCTGATCAACCCATAAAAAAAGAAGCTTTTTTAAAGTTGCGAATATGTGTTCCTCTATTTCCTTCCTTTGTTATACCTGCACTTGGAAGAGTAGTATGGACTGAAAAGAAAGATCGGGGTTATGAGATAGGGGTCGAATTTACCGCAATTCATGAGGATGACAGAGACGCTCTTATTCACTACATCTTTATCAGACAAAGAAGGCTTATAAGAAAAGCTAAGTCTCACCAGTAACACTTTTCCGAACACTGGCCTTTTTTAAGCCGAAAAACAATATAAAAGATTTAAGGAGGAGTTGAGATGAAAGAGTATCTGCGCAAGATGAGTATCAGAAACCTTATGCTTGCAGTCACTGGGGTTATGGCAGTCTTATGGTTTCTGGGATTTGGATACTGCCTGTTGATGTTAAAGAAAGTTACCTCTTTGGCTGCTGGAAATGATGCAATTTTGTTTAAGAGCGTACTCCATAAAGCGCTAATAGATTATTTAGGCACTCCTATACTTGCGTTTATCATAACTTACTGGATAGGTTCTGTGCTTGTAAATGAGACTCAACAACTATTAAATGTGGCTACTCGAATAAGCCAAAGGGATCTTAAAGTTAAGATAGAGGTGCCTCAGGGAAGCTCCAACGAGATCCATGTGATAGGAAAGGCAATCAACAGGATTGTAGACAATGTAAAAGAGATGCTCGATCGGATAAAAGATAGCATAACCAATTTTCACTCTGCATCAGAGAAGTTTTCCAAGGTGGTGGATGAAAACTTAAGCCTGACAGAAAATGCTTTTGGTAACATAAAACAGCTTACAGATTACATGGAAAGGCTTAAGGTTCAGGTTAGCAATATCAACACATCTTTGGCTCAGTTAACAGAAGCTGTAAACGAGATTTCAAAAAACGCAAATGAGACCTCTCAAGAAGCCACAAGAGCAAACGAAGAAGCAGGAAATACAAGACAGATATTAAATACCCTTATACAGGAGATAGAAAATATAAAAGCCTCAGCAGATCTCATTCAAAATATTGCCGAGCAGACCAACCTGCTTGCCCTAAATGCTACCATAGAGGCTGCAAGAGCTGGAGAAGCAGGGAAAAGTTTTGCAGTAGTGGCAAATGAAGTAAAAGAACTCTCAAACAACTCTGCAAAGTCAGCTGGTGAGATTACAGAAAGGGTTTCTGCGCTTATAAACAGTGGTGAAATGATGAAGCAAGGTATGGAACAGATTCAGGAAGTAATAGCTCAAACAAATGACAGAACTATAAATGTGGCTTCTGCAGTAGAAGAACAGACAAGCACCATATCTGAACTTGCACAGAATATATCCTCTATTGATAGTGAGATGGAGACCTTGAAACAGATTTTATCAGAAATAGAAAGACAAACAGAGCAGACAAACAAACTTACAGAAGAGGTGAGACAGGGCTCAAAAGAGCTGGGAGAGATAGCCAGTTTGTTGAGAGAGGAATTATCCAAATATAACCTATAAGGAGGAGAAAGATGAATCTCACAATCCGCCAAAGATTATACCTCTTGTTTGGAGTTCAGTTGGTGGGCTTTGTGGGACTTTTTTGCTTTCTTTATGCATACATAATTCCTTCTATTAAACACTTGGAGAGAGAAAGTCATAAAAATGCTCAGTTAATAAAAGATGTTTCCCATGTCCAGCTTCTTGTAAACTGTTATTTTGAAGGAAACGCTTCTTTTGAAACAGTAAAAAGTCAAACAACAAAATTACTTCAGCACCTTCCAGAAGAGAGTATAAAGTCAACTTTGAAGAATATATTAAAAAAATTGGAGCAAGTTAAACTGTTAAGCGAAAAAAACCGCTCTTTACACAAACAGCTTTTTCAGATGCTGGACAAGTCTATCGAGGCATCAAATAACTACATAAATCAGGTAAGCTATAGATTGGAAGATAAAAGAAAGAGAAAGAATGTGACTAACTTAGAAAGAAT
>CAYMUI010000049.1:0-9282 GCA_964393645.1 uncultured Desulfobacterales bacterium
ACTCAAAAGGAAGCAATCCAAAGATTGACTATGCTATCGAGATGATCGAAAAGCTAAGGTCATTTTTAAGGCAAGGCATGTTTGAATATATAAGTTTGGAACAGAGCACAAAACAATTAAAGGAGCTATTCAATGAATAGAGCCAGCTTAGAGCTTGTTAGAGATTTTAGATCTGTGAAGGAGAAGAGATTGGCTAAGGAATTAGCAGACATTTATCACGAGCTGATTCAGAAGGAAAAGGAGCTGGCTTCATTTCTAAAAGATAAAGATGAGCTACTTGAGGCTCAAAGGAAGCTTCAAGAAGGTGAGGTGGAACTTTACATGTTGGAATCTATCTCGCAGCAGCTTTTGTATGTGTACACGAAAGTAGAAAACACAAAAGAGGAGCTTTTGGAAATAAAAGAGAAATACGAAGAAAAACTGAACCAGTTAATAGAAGCCACAAAACAGAGAAGACTCATAGAAAAACTAATAGAGAGATGGAAGAAAAGGCAGCAGTACGAGGTTTCGAGACAAGAGCAAAAGTTTTTTGACGAGATTTCAAATAACAGGTTTGCCTATGAGCAGGTATAGAAAAAACAGACTCTTAGTGTTTTCTCTGCTTTTACTGATCCTTATAGGAGCAGACAGAATAGCGTACACCGAGCAGCTCAGAGGAGGTGATCCTGTCAAAATAAAGGAGCTTCAAATAGAAAGAAGAAAGAAGGAGCTTTTGGTTTTACAAAAAAGGATAGCCGAGGAGCTGAAAAAGATTCAGCAGATTAAGAACTACATAAAAGAAAAACTGGATGAAATAAAAAGGATGGAGACAGAAAGATACATGCAATTAGCAAACCTGTATGCATCTATACCACCAAAGAATGCGGGCAAGATAATGGAAGAACTGGATCCAAAAACCGCGGCAAAGATCATGCTTTACATGGATAAGAAAAAAGCAGGCATTATTTGGGGATTTATAGACCCCAAAAAAGCCTGTCAGATTACAAAAGAGATGGTGAGGTTAAGGTAAGATGGATATTGCGACCATAATAGGATTGGTAGCAGCTTTTGGCCTTATGGTAATGGCCATATTATCGGGTAGCAGTCTCACCATATTTATAGACATCCCTTCTTTTCTAATAGTCGTGGGAGGAACCATAGGAGTTACACTCGTAAACTTTCCTTTGAAAGAGGTGATAAGGGCTATAGGGGTCGTAAAAAACGCCTTTTTTAACAAGCTGGAGTCTCCTACCGAATACATAAACATGATTATTAACTTAGCTGACAAGGCAAGAAAAGAAGGGATACTGGCATTAGAGTCTGAGATAGGCAACATAAAGAATGAGTTCTTTGTAAAAGGGGTGCAGATGTTGGTGGACGGAATAGATCCAAGCGTCATAGAGGATACGCTGAATAAGGAGATAGAGTATCTAAGAGAAAGGCATAAAAGTGGCGCGGATATTTTTGGTGCTATGGGCGCGGTTGCTCCTGCCATGGGCATGGTGGGAACACTCATAGGGCTTGTTCAGATGTTACAGAACATGTCTGATCCAAGTTCCATAGGACCTGCCATGGCAGTGGCTCTCATAACCACTTTGTACGGTGCAATACTTGCCAATGTGGTGTTTCTGCCGATAAGTGGAAAGCTTCAGGTCTTATCGAGTCATGAGTGTTTGATAAAAGAGATGCTTTTAGAGGGAATAATCTCGATAAGTCAGGGGCTAAATCCAAGGGTAATAGAAAACAAATTGCACGCTTTTATCGAACCAAAGCTTAGGGAACTGGCAAAGGCAGAAAAAGGGGCATAGCATGAGGAAAAAAAAGAAGAAACAGCAAGAGGAAGAAAAGAAAGATCTCTTTATAGTCTGTTTTACAGCCTTATCTCTGATTCTGTTGGCCTTTTTCATATGCTTGAATTCTATGGCAACCCTTACAGAAGAAAGGGTCCAGAACGGAATCTATTCAGTAAAGACGGCCTTTGGAGTTCTTCCTGGCAGCAGACCAGGTTTTGGAAACAGACCCGTACCCGTAGAAACCTATTCTGTAGAAGGGATTACAGAAGAGCTTATAGATAGATTTTTGGAAGGAATAAGCGGACTTAACTTGGAAGATGATGTATTCCTGGGTGTTATAAGCAGAGGGCTTGTACTTTCTTTAAGCGGAGATCTTCTCTTTTCAAAAGGTAGCATAAAACTTAATCCAAAAGCTATTCCTTTACTTCACAAAGCAGCCGATATGATTAGGTCCTGTACTAACAGGATAAGGATAGAAGGTCATGCAGACAACTCTCCGGTCAGGGGCATCAGGTTTTCCTCTAATTTTGAAATATCAGCAGCAAGGGCGATTTCTGTTTTGAGGTACTTTACAGAAGTGGAAAAGATTCCAGAGAACAGGTTTTACGCTGTTGGATGCGGACAGTATAGACCTCTTTTCCCTAATGATAGCCCAGAACACAGAGCAAAAAACAGAAGGGTGTGGATTGTGTTTGAAGGAAAGCCCATGAAAAAACACAGCGATGAGATAAACATACACGGATTTAACTTTAAGATTGGAGGACTATAGAAATGGCAAAAAGAGACCCAAATTTCTGGATGCTTACCTTCTCTGACATGAATACTCTCATGCTCACCTTCTTTGTGATGCTGATATCCATGTCTTCTTTTGACACTCAAACATTCAGAGATTACGCCGGTTCTATAAAAGAATCGCTTGTTTCTATCAGCGGGGGAGCAGGTGTTTTTAAAAGACAGGGTGGAGGAATAATAATAAGCCGAAAGGAAGCACTTATAAAGGCAAAAAAAGGGATTTCCGGACAGGTGCTTTCTGAACTGACGAAGCATTTGGATGTGGTGGTGGCAGATGAAGGATGGACTATAAAGATTCCGGGCAGAATCATATTCGACAGAAACAGCTACAAGGTAAGACCAGAAGCTCTAAGGTACTTAAAAAAGATAGCGCTTTTTGTGTGGAAGACAAGAGGAGAGGTAAGAATTGTGGGATATACAGACACTAATGAAAAAGACAAGTGGTGGCTTTCTATAAAGAGGGCGAGCAGCGTTTTGAACATATTGCTGAAAGAAAAAAACATAGATCCTGCCAGAATGACCATTATGGGTTACGCAGACACGAGGATTCCAGGAAGAAGAGTAGAAATATTTGTAGAAAAAAGGAGTTAAAAGATGGCGGAAGAAAAAGAAAAAAAAGAAAAGAAAGAAGGGGGCAGTAAGCTTATCTTTGTACTCGTGCTCATGCAGGGGCTTACTTTGATAGCCCTGCTTGGACTGGGAGCATTTATGTTTCTTAATCTTAAGAAGGTGAAGACTCCTGTTCCTTCTGTAGCCAAAGTAGAAAACGCCAATGTTCCAGCACAGCCAGAAGTTCAGAAGGAAAAGAAGGTTGTCAAGGTAAAAAAAGGCGAGGAGGTTATTTGTGAACTGGATCCGTTCATCGTAAACCTTATGGATGAAAATGGGAGAAGATACTTAAGGGTAAAGATGAATCTGGTATTAAGCTCAAAAGAAGCAGAAGAAGAGGTGAAAAAGAAAACACCAGAGATAAGAGATGCGATACTCATGACACTGAGCGGAAAAAGATTTGCTGATATTGCCACCTTAGAAGGAAAGATGAGACTCAGAGACGAAATAAAGGAGAGCATAGATAAGATACTGCTATCAGGAAAGGTACTTCAGGTGTACTTTACCGAATTTGTGATTCAGTAGGAGGAAACATGAGCAAGATCCTTACAGAACAAGAAATAGAAGTACTGAGGCAAAGTTTGGGTGAGGCAAAACTGGATGTAAAGGCTGACAGTGAGCTGGGCAGTAAAAATGTGGAGCCGTACGATTTTGTGGCAAAAAAGCACCTTTCACCAAAACTGCTCACCGTGCTTACCATGATATTTCACAGGTTTACCCTGAACTTCAGAGGTTCTCTTTCCTTAAAGCTAAGAAAGGTGGTCAGAATGGAACTTCTGGATAATGAAACCCTTACTTTTGGAGATTTTGTGGATGCCCTGCCGGGCATATGCTGGATCAACATACTTAGTATAGATGCCTTAAACGGCTCTTGTCTTTTCGTACTTGAGTCAGATTTGGCTTTATCACTTGTGGATCTGCTATGCGGTGGCCCTGGTACCAGAATAAAGAGAAAGAACTTCACTTCTTTTGCTCTTTTAGAGCAGTCTCTGATAAAAAAGGTGGTAGAGCTTGCCATAGGAGACTTAAAGGATGCTTTTAATTCCATAATCGTTACTGATCTCCAGCTTCAAGGAGTAGAATTTAATCCGCAGCTTCTTACCGTTTTCTCCCCTGATGAGTTCATGATTGTTATCTCTATAAAGGTAAGCATAGAAGAGATGAGCAGTAACATGATCTTTGCCCTTCCCCATAACTCCTTGAGACCACTGAAAGAGCTTTTAGAAAAGACAAAAAAAAGAGCCTCAGGAAAGAGCTGGGCAGACGAGATTATCCAAGATCTTATGGATGTAGAAGTAGAGGTTACAGTAGAGTTAGGAGGGCTTGATATAACGGTAGATAAACTTTTGGAGCTTAAGGAAGGGGACATGCTGGATATCAACAAAAACATATCTGACAAGATCCTTTTAAAGATAGAAGGGATTCCCTGTTTTGAAGGGTATCCTATCGAGATAAAGGGAAATAAAGGAGTGAGAATATCAAATACTGTTGGAGGTGAAGAATATGAATCAGGCAATAGCAAAAGAGAAGATTAGGGACATACTCAAGAATGTGACAGAACAGGAGGTGGCATCTCCTAATATCAGTCTCATACTCGACATACCGCTTCAGATCACAGTGGAACTGGGAAGAACAAAGATGACCATAAAGGAGCTGTTGAGACTGGGAGAAGGTTCAATAATAGAACTCCCTGTGCCTGCAGGAGATCCTTTAGACATACTGGTAAATCAAAAACCCATAGCAAAAGGAGAAGTGGTGGTAGTGAATGAAAAATACGGCATCAGGATCCTTTCCATAATAAGTGAAAAGGAGAGATTGGAGCAGCTAAAATGAGCAAGGCAATTAAAAAGACGGTCTTGTTTTTCTTTGTACTGTTTTTAGCACCTTTGTGTTACGGAGCCGCTCAAAACAGGCTTTTAGACATTGGGGTACTTCAAAAAAAGGATGGAAAGGCACTCGTGTTTATTTTTGAAAATCCGGCAGAGCAAAAGGACAGAAAGATAAGGTTTAACGGAAACAGGCTCAATGTGACTTTTTATGGCTTTGTTTCAGAACTAAAAAAAGTTCCGCAGGTTCAAAAAGATATACCAGCAATAAAAGACATTGCTGTGACGAATGAAGCGGAAAAGGTAAGTATAAGCTTGATCTTTAAGGATGAAGTAAAAGACCTGCTTTCAAACCAACAGCTTACTTTTCTCACAAATGATCCTTATATGCTGGGAATCGTGTTTACGCAAGATTATTTGAACCGATTTCAAGACAGCTCTCCCAACGAACAAAAGTCCGAGAAAGAGTCGTCTCAAAAAGAAGATAAAAATCAAGATGTAGAGCTACCTTTTGTGAAGTATGAGGACATATTTGCTCTACCTACAGCTACTGAAAAGAAAGTTCGAGACAGCTCTAAACAAAAAGACCTTAAAAAAGACCTTAAAGACAAAAAGGTTCAACATGTTAAAAGTTCCAAGCCTTTAGCAAAGAAGCCCATTACCCCAAAACGCAGTATTCCTAAGGGAGAGGAGCACTTGGCTCTGTTGAAACTCGTGGCTTCGCTCAGCGCTGTTTTGGGAATCGTGATAATAAGTCTTTTCTTATGGAAAAAACTGCTGTTTTTCAAATACAAAGGAAACAGCCAACTGATAAAGATCCTCGGAGTCCATCATTTTGGGACAAGACAGTCCATAGCTGTTGTACAGGTAGGAGAAGAAAAGTTTCTGCTCGGTATAACTTCTGACAGTATACAGCTCATAACAAAGCTGGAATCAAAGGGTGGGCAAGAAGAAGATGTACATGACCAGAATCCTGGTAACCGAAATGCGGTGGACATTTTGAGAGAAAAATTC
Source organism: uncultured Desulfobacterales bacterium (assembly GCA_964393645.1). Lineage (GTDB taxonomy): Bacteria > Desulfobacterota > DSM-4660 > Desulfatiglandales > JALVZP01 > JALVZP01. The sequence continues at coordinate 6,014 of CAYMUI010000049.1, forward strand.
AGTCAGCTTAAGAGGGTGTAAGGAATGGGCGGGTACATTCCATACGATATGAGTACGGTAATGAAGATAGCAGGCATTATTACTTTACTGACCCTTGCCCCTGCCATCGTAATAATGCTCACTTCTTTTACCAGAATCATAATAGTCTTTTCCCTGCTTAGGCAAGCACTGGGAACCCAGCAGATGCCTCCGAATCAGGTGTTAATAGGAATCTCTTTGTTTATCACATTTTTCCTTATGTCTCCTGTTTTTAACAAGATCTATCAGCAGGCCGTAGCTCCTTATATGGAAAAAGAGATCACCCTGAATTCTGCTTATAAAAAGGCCGTTTCTCCTTTAAGGGATTTTATGTTGAAGCAGACCAGAGAGTCTGATCTGGCTCTTTTTGTAGATATTGCTCATTTGCCGAGACCCAAATCAGCAGATGAACTTCCCATGCGGGTAATTGTTCCTGCGTTTATAACGAGCGAGCTTAAAACAGCTTTTGAAATAGGATTCTTTATATACATTCCATTTCTGATCATCGATATGGTGGTTGCTTCTGTTCTGCTTTCTATGGGCATGCTTATGCTTCCACCTGTGATGATTTCTCTACCATTCAAGTTGATGCTTTTTGTTTTGGTGGATGGATGGCATCTGCTTATTGAGTCTTTGATCAAAAGCTTTGGAGTTTAGGCATGAACACCGAGCTTGTACTCAATGTTTCTTACGAAGCGCTTAAGATGATACTGCTGATTTCAATGCCCATGCTTTTGGCAGGACTGCTCATCGGGGTAGCAATAAGCATTGTTCAAGTAATGACTCAGATTCAAGAAATGACCTTAACATTTGTGCCCAAGATAATAGTCGTTTTTGTGGCCATGATGGTATGTGGTCCCTGGATGCTCAGGAAACTTATGGATTTTACAGTAAACCTTATTTCTGAAATACCGGCTCTGGTGAGGTGAAGATGGACACCGTACTTTTTATGATCGTGTTTATAAGGATAGTTATCATGATGATGTTTATTCCGGTATTCGGTTCTCCAACCGTTCCTTGGATCGCAAAGATGGGATTCTGCGGATTCTTGGCATTGATAGTCACAAGCAACCTAAACTTGGATATATCTGGTTTAGGAAGTGCAGAGCTTTTTATAAGCATTGTAAGAGATTTTCTTATAGCCATAGCAATTGGACTTGTAGTTCGCTTTATATTCGATGGCATTCAGCTTGCGGGGGAGTATATTTCATATCAAATGGGCCTTACCGTAATGAACATTATAGATCCCTTATCCAACACCCAGATTCCCATTGTGTCTCAGTTAAAACAGCTTCTGGCATTGCTCATCTTCTTTGCTGTAGATGGTCATCACTACCTCATAAAGGCCGTAGTTTCAAGCTTTGAATATGTCCCGGTAGGATCTCAGATGTTTGGTCAGCAGTTTTTAAAGGAGGTTATAAAGGTTTCTGGCAGGATATTCTTGATAGCTCTACAGCTTTCTTCTCCGATTCTGGTGGCAATGTTTGTAACAAATGTTGCCATGGGAATAATTGCCAGAGCAATGCCTCAGATAAACATTTTCGTGCTTTCTTTTCCCGTATACATCGGTTTGTCTCTTATAATAATGGGTGTGTTTATGCCGTTTTTCTTTAAATTTATAAAAAATAGCATGTATTTGATGATATTGGATGTAAACAAAACGATTCAGTTAATAGGAGGCTAAAATGCCAGCGTTTCAAGATGAAAGGACAGAGCCGGCTACTCCGAAGCGACGGCAGGAAGCAAGAAAAAAGGGAAATGTTCCAAAGACAAGAGAGCTTTCATCTGCGTTACTTATACTTTCTCTGGGGGTTTTGTTCTATTTCTACGGTAGCAGTTTTAATTCTTCACTAATGAAGATGTTTGGATACTACTGGAATAACTTTCCGAGCTCTGTAAGTTCATCAGCGATTATGTCTTTGATGCTGAACGCTGAGCAGTATTTCTTAAAGATGATGATCCCGGTTTTTGTCACCTTCGGTACGGTCTCTCTGTTTTCTCATCTGATCCAGACAGGATTTATTTGCAGTACTCAGGCCATAGTACCCGAGCTATCCCGTATAAGTCCTCTTAATGGGATTAAGAGACTGTTTTCCCTCAGCTCTTTGGTAGAGCTTTTAAAATCCGTAATAAAACTTTTCATCATAGGCTATGTGTCATATAAGGTGCTGACCCCTGAGGCGGTTAAGCTTTCCTCTCTTGTTTCTGCTTCTGCTTGTCAAATCTTTTTATATACATCCAGACTCTGCTTTAAGCTTTTGATGTCGTGTGGAATGGCTCTCCTTGTTATGTCTCTTTTAGACTACCTGTTTCAGAGATATCAGTACGAGCAAAATCTAAGGATGACAAAGCAGGAAGTAAAAGAAGAGATGAAAGAAAGAGAGGGAGATCCAAAAATAAAAGCGAGGATAAGAAGCCTTCAGAGGCAGTTAGCTATGGGTAGAATGATGCAGGAAGTTCCCAAAGCAGATGTGGTTATAACAAATCCCACCAAGATAGCCGTGGCATTAAGGTATGACAGCAAAACCATGTATGCTCCAAAAGTGGTGGCAAAAGGCTATGGATTTGTAGCTTCTAAGATAAAGGAAATAGCCCGAAGATATGGCGTCCCTGTTCTCGAAAACAAGTGGCTTGCCAGGATGTTGGTAAAGGTTGAGGTAGGAGAATACATTCCTGCAAAGCTTTACAGAGCGGTTGCAGAGATACTGGCTTACATATATCGACTCAGGGAGGGGTATCAGTATCATGAAGTGGCTTAACAGGGTGGATATGCTCGCAGCAATTGGATTTGTAATGATTCTTATCGTGATGGTAGTGCCCATCCCTGCTTTTATGCTGGATCTTCTCTTGTCCTTTAACATTACCTTTTCGCTTATCATACTGCTGGTTTCGATGTATATCTCTCATCCATTAGAGCTTTCCGCATTTCCTTCAATACTTCTTATGGCAACCCTTTTCAGACTTTCTCTGAATATCTCTTCCACAAGACTTATTCTCCTGCACGGAAATCAAGGCCCACTTGCTGCTGGCAGGGTAATCCATTCCTTTGGCCAGTTTGTTGTGGGAGGGAACTATGTTGTTGGATTCATAGTGTTTTTGATCCTTGTGATTATAAACTTCATAGTGATTACAAAAGGAGCAGGAAGAATAGCAGAAGTAGCAGCCAGATTTACTCTGGATGCTATGCCCGGAAAACAGATGAGTATAGATGCAGACCTGAACGCAGGGATTATTGACGAACAGGAGGCAAG
>CAYMUI010000050.1:0-11622 GCA_964393645.1 uncultured Desulfobacterales bacterium
CCACCTATGCACAAACTAAAAAGACCAGTGTTGTATCCTTTTCTTTTCATCTGATACATTCCTGTTACTACTATCCTTGCACCTGTGCATCCAATAGGATGACCAAGAGAAATGCCACTGCCTAATTCATTTGCCTTTTCTTTATCTATACCTATCTCTCTAAAACAAGCGATCGCCTGTGCAGCAAACGCCTCATTTAACTCTATTAGATCTATATCAGAGATCTCCATTCTTGCTCTTTTTAATACCTTCCTAATAGCCCCAACAGGCCCTAAACCCATATAGGCTGGATCAACAGCAGCAGAAGCAAATCCTTTTATTTTTAAGATTGGCTCAATCCCTAATTCTTTCGCTTTATCAGAGCTCATAAGAAGAACCGCAGCTGCAGCATCATTTATACCTGAAGCATTACCCGCAGTAACAGTGCCATCCTCTTTAAATACTGCAGGAAGCCGAGCCATTTTTTCTAAGGAAGTTTCCATTGGTCTTTCATCAGTATCGAAAATCTTTTGCCCTTTTTTTGTGTTTATAACAACAGGAACAATTTCTTCTTTAAAAAGACCCTCCTTTATTGCTCTTAATGCCCTGTTGTGACTCAGAAGTCCTAATTCATCCTGCTCCTTTCTGGTGATACCATACAGGGAAGCTATATTTTCTGCTGTAACTCCCATGTGATAACCATAGAAAATCTCATAAAGCCCGTCCCAGACCATAAGATCCAGGAGCTCGCCTTTTCCAGAAAGCTCCATTCTATAACCCCATCTTGCCTTTGGAAGAGCAAAAGGGGTTTGACTCATATTTTCAAATCCACCCGCAACCACCACATCTGCCATACCGCTCATTATTGACATAGCTCCAAGAGTAATGGCTTTAAGTCCAGAAGCACAAACCTTATTTATAGTTACTGCTGGAACTTCTTTGGGTAGTCCTGCTTTTATAGAAGCTTGTCTTGCTGGGTTTTGCCCATGTCCTGCTTGCAACACATTTCCCATTATCACCTCATCTACAGGCACGGGAATTGCTGAATCATCCCAATCCATATACATCTTTTCGAGTTCAATTATGCCTCTTTCCTTTAATTTCTTAGGACAAGTTTCCTTCATTTCATCGCTTAAGATGGGTCTAAGATTAACTTTTTTCAGCACATCTTTTATAACTAACGCTCCAAGTTCGACCAACGGAACATCTTTCAGGGCCCCACCAAACGCTCCAATAGCTGTCCTGCATCCGCTTACTATTACGACATCTCTCATTTTTAACCTCCTGCTTCTATATCAAATTTTTCAGTAACAACATATTATAGAAGAATCAAAAAGCCCATCTATAGGGTAAGCACCTTATTTTGATAGGAAAAATACCTAAAACAATTAACTAAGTGCTTTTTACTGCACTTCTTTTTAATAGCTTTTGAATCGTTCTTTCACTTTTATCTCTATTTCATCTCTAATCTGCCGCATAAAAGACAAAGACTTTCCCGTAGGATCTTCTAAATCCCATCTTTCAACAGGAGCTGAAGAAATATTCAGACACCTGTTGTCATCACAACCTAAGGTAACTATCAGTTCTGGAATCCAGTTAGCAAGCGCTTTTTCTACGGACTGAGGTCTTAGGTAAAACATGTCTATCCCTTTTTCTGCCATTACTTCTGTTACCATTGGATCTATTTTGCTTGCTGGATTAGAACCCGCACTTTTTACATCCAGTTTATTTCCTAAGTATACCCTTGCAAATGCATAAGCCATTTGACTTCGACACGCATTATCTGTGCAGACAAAAAGTACTTTTTGCCTTTTTGTATATGGCGCTAAAAACTTCTCTGCTTTTTCCCTGATCTCATCTATTGCTTTTGGATGCTTATTTATGTCCCCTTTTTTCTCGATCTTTCTATATCCAAGAAATCCCAGATACTCTGCTCCAATGGCATCAAAAAAATACTTTGCTATAAGATTTGCCCCTTCAAATAAATTTTTCCCCTTTGTTGCACCAAGTGCTATCATAAATCCTTTTCTCCACAACCTTCCAGGGTCAGAAAGATTAAATACATACTTTCTCGACCACAGGGCCTGTGCTCTGTCTATCATTGCTTTTAACTGAGCAGGAGTAGAATAAAAAAACATAGGAGTTCCGATAAGCACAAAATCAGCTTTTGTAAATAAAGTGTAAATTTCCTGCATGTCATCATTTATTGGGCAAAAACCTTTTTCTTCACATGTACCACATTCAACACACGGGGAAATATTCTTATCACATATATTTATAACTTCTACTTCTATCCCCATACTTTTAGCTTCTTCTGCAAATACTGACACAACAGTGGCGGTGTTGCCGTCTTTTCTGGGACTGCCCTGAATACACAACAACAACATCTCTGTCCTCCTCGACTCTTTATTAGAATTTTGTTACTATTTCAGACATGCTGTGTCAACTATTCTTAATATTTACGATAACTTTTTCCATCAATGTACCGGCCTGGAGTAAATCAAGTAGCATTGTCTTCCTACTCCAAGATCAAAGAGGAAAAATTATTGTGGAGAAAAATTCAAAAGAAAGATTTAATCCTGCTTCTACATTAAAAATTCTTACAAGTCTTGTCGCTTTAAAAACCTTGGGAGAAAATTATAGATTCAAAACTGAATTTTATTTGAGTAATCAAAACGATCTTAAAATAAAAGGATATGGAGATCCATTTCTCATCTCAGAAATTTGGAATAAATTAGCAAAAAAGATTTCCAATAAGGTAAAAACAATAAACAACATTTTTATAGATGATTCCTTTTTTGCAAGGCATATAAAAATTCCTGGAATTGGAAGCTCTCTAAACCCCTATGACGCCCCTGTAGGAGCTCTTTGTGTCAACTTTAATACCTTTTATGTAAAAAAGGTGAGAAACAAGTTTGTATCTGCAGAACCTCAAACACCTTTAATACCTTTCGTGCAGGCCCAAATAAAAAAAATGCATATAAAAAAAACGGGCAGGTATGTAATATCACATAAAATCAGAGTTGCAGAAAAATATGCTGGAGAACTCTTTAAATACTTTTTGATAGCTCACGGGACGAAAGTAAAAGGAAAGATCGGGTTTGACTCTGTAAGCCCTAAGGATAAACTCGTTTATTCTTATTACTCAGATCTTTCTTTGAAAGAAATAGTTAAAAAGATGATGAGATATTCTAATAACTTTATTGCAAATCAAATAGTTCTTGTTTTAGGTGCTGAATTTTACGGAGCACCTGCAACTATGCAAAAAGGATTAAGTGTAATAAAAAACTATGCACGAGAAAAACTTGGATTAAAAGATACAACAATAGTAGAAGGTTCAGGAATATCAAGACAAAATTTGATTTCATGTCGTGACATGATCATTATACTTAGAAATTTCATTCCTTATATGAATCTGTTAAAGAAAAAGGACAACATGTATTACAAAACAGGAACTCTAAAAGGTATAAATACCAGAGCGGGATATATCATAGGGAAAAACAACACTTACATTTTTGTCCTCTTTCTAAGAGGAAAACCCCAAACAGCAGATCACTTTTTAAGTTATATGTCACATTGTCTGTCACCATTTTCATTCCACAATGCATCCTTCAGCCCAGAAGACCTCATGATACGCTGAGAAACACCTTTTTCTATTATTTCCATCTTTCCCCATATCTCAACAAAATTACGAGCTCTCGTAATAGCAGTGTATATAAGCTCTTTGGTGATTATAGGAAAATAGGTGTCGGGCAAGATAAAGAGTATTCGATCAAACTCAGATCCCTGGCTTTTATGCACAGTCATTGCAAACACGGTTTCGTGCTTAGGAAGCCTTATAGGTAAAAACTTCCTTATTTTTCCATCTGGATCAACAAAAAAAGCTCTTATTTCATTATTTGATTCAGGATCTGGGATGAGTATTCCTACATCACCGTTAAATAACCCTAATTCATAATCATTTTCCACAATAAGGATAGGCCGACCCGCATACCATGGACTGTCCATGTGTATAAAAGAATGTTCTTGAAGAATCTCCTCTACCAATCTATTTATTCTTTTTACTCCATAGTCTCCCCATCTAAGAGGACACAATATCCTAAAAGACTCAAAAGACATTATTGCCTCATATGGATCCTTTAATCTCAAATACCTTGTATACTCGTTAAGAACTACTCTCTCTAAGTTCTTCTTTAATTGATCAATTCTTACTATCTTTTTAAAAGAAACATCATCGTATCGGTCATACTCTAAGATTTGCCGAACCTTTTCTTTATCACCTCTATTTACTGCTTTGCTCAGTTGATAAATTCCGCTTCTTTCTGAAAAACGGTAACTTCTATCAAGTTCTGCAATACAATCTCTTATGTTCAACTTCTTAGGGCAAAATAAATCTGATTTTCCGTCTTTAAGGAGTTTATAAAATTCTTTAATCAAAGGAGAAATACCGTTTGTATCTCCGCATATATCTCCCAATACAGAACCGGGTTCTACTGATGAAAGCTGATCTTTGTCTCCAAGAATAATAAGTTCACAGTCATCTGGCAGTGCAGCAATCAACTTTGACATAAGTGGCAAATCAATCATAGAAGCTTCATCTACTACTACTACATCTGCCGGAAGTCTGTTGTCTTTATTGTATCTAAATCTAAAACTCCTTGGCATGTAACCGAGCATCCTGTGAATCGTATAGGCTTCAGAAGGGATTATATCTTTTATGCCCTGATCTATACTTAATTGCTGTTTTATTTTGCTAATCGCTTGTTTTAACCTCGCACTTGCTTTTCCTGTAGGTGCAGAAAGCAATATCTTAGGCGTTTTTTCAGAAATAGCAACTAACAAAGCCAAAATTTTTGCCACGATACTTGTTTTGCCTGTACCAGGTCCTCCTGAAATAACACAAAAAGGAGATATAAGGGCGATGAGGGAAGAAAGCATCTGAGAATCTGAAGTATCTTTCTGTGGAAAAAGAGAAAAGAATAGCTTTCTTATATAGCCTAACTTAGAAAGTTTTCTTTTATTAGAAATCCTTTTTTTTAATTCTTGAATTAGCAAGTATTCGTATTTCCAATATCTATAAAGATAAAGCCTGTTTTTATTGTCTAAAATCAAAGGCTTATATTCACCTGGCCTGCCCACTACATTACTACTTAAGAGTTTATCTGTCCAAATATTTAGTTCCGGACATTTTATAGTAAGATGGTCGTTTCCTTTTGTAGGGAAAGTGCTTTCTTTTCCAGCTACTAAAGAAAGATCCAAACATACATGTCCATTTCCAGTAACCATGCTTACAAGCACAGACGCAATATACACCTCTTCGGCCGAATTCTTTGAAAGTTTTTGCATAAGCTTACCAAAATATATGTCTATTTCTCTTAAAGAAGTTTCTGGAGAAAAGATCACAGCACCACTAAGACTCACGCCATATTTTTGCACCAAGGGAGGCAAATTTTTTTTCTAACGCCTCATATCCTCTATCTAAGTGATAGATTTCATACACTTCTGTTCTGCCTTCTTCAGCTACCAGACCCGCCAAAATAAGTGAAGCACTTGCTCTAAGATCAGTAGCAACTACTGGTGCTGCAAGAAGACGTTTTTTGCCTTTAACAGTAGCTTGGGAACCGTTAACTTCTATGTCTGCTCCCATTCTGCGAAGTTCACCTACATGTATGAATCTATTCTCAAAAATAGTTTCTTTAATAACGCTGCATCCATCGGCAATACACATCATTGCCATAAATTGAGCTTGTAAGTCTGTAGGAAAACCGGGAAAAGGCATGGTTTGTATGTCTACACTCTTAATCCTGTCAGGACCTTTTACGAGTATAGATTTGTTATTTATTTTTATTTCTGCTCCTGTTTTTTCGAGTTTTTCTATTAATGCGCCCAAGTGATCTGGTTCACAGCTTTTTATCTCAACCTCACCTTTTGTCATAGCAGAAGCTATCATAAATGTTCCGGCTTCTATCCTGTCCGGAATAATCTTGTGCTCAGCAGGATAAAGCTCTTTTACTCCATTTATTACTATAGTATCGGTGCCATCCCCTTCTATATCAGCCCCCATACTACGCAACATATTAGCCAAATCCACTACCTCAGGCTCCTTTGCAGCATTTCTGATGATAGTTTTTCCATCAGCTAATGTTGCAGCCATCATTACATTTTCGGTACCGGTAACAGTTGGAATGTCAAAAAAAATATCAGCACCTTTTAGTTTCCTTACCTTTGCATCTATATAACCCTTGTCCAAGTTTATTTCAGCTCCCATGGCAGAAAGAGCGTTTAAATGAAGATTCACAGGTCTTGCCCCAATAGCACAACCTCCAGGCAAAGCTATCCTTGCTCTACCTTGAGATGCCAAAAGAGGACCCAACAGAAGTATAGAAGCTCTCATTTGTCTCACCAGTTCATACGGAGCTTCTTTAAATGTAAGAGATCCAGAATCTATAGAAAGAAAGTTATCCCCCTCTGTAAACTGAACATGCATTTCTTTCATAATACTTTTCATTGTATCTACATCTTTAAGCTTCGGGACGTTATAAAGAACACATTTTCCAAAAGTAAGCAAAGATGCAGCCATCAAAGGAAGTGCAGAATTTTTAGCACCGCTAATTTTTACAGAACCTTTAAGAGAAACCCCACCTTCTATAACGATCTTTGCCATGGTTTTAACCTTTTCATTTAATTTACTTATGGAATTATATATGGCAAATATATCAAAAAGGTCAAGATATGAAATTCCTATTAGACTCAATGCTCGGAAGATTGGCAAAGTGGCTCAGAATAATGGGATACGATACCCATTATCAATCCGAATATAAACTGCACGAGCTTTACAAACTGGCTCAAGAGAGGATCTTTATTACCAAAAATAAAACACTATCGTCTAAGTTGCAAGGAATACTACTCACCTCTAACCATATAGAAGAGCAAATAAAAGAATTAAATGAAAAGCTTAAACTTACTCAGAAGCCCTATATGTGGTTTAGTAGATGTATAATCTGTAACACAAAACTACAAAGTGCAGATCCGCAATTAGCCCAACAGTTTGTTCCAGAGTATGTATATGTAGAAAATAAAAACAACATTAAGTTTTGTCCGTCTTGTAAGCGATTTTACTGGCCTGGAACTCATCGACAAAAGATGATAAAAAAATTAAAAGAATTAGGTTTTTGATTACCTTGCGATCATAGCTCTCATCATATCCGAAGCATTTTCTGCATGGTCTGCTATACTTCCTATGTATTCGGTCAATCTTATAAGATAAAATACTAAAAACGCATCATTTATACCTTTAAATATCTTCAACTTGATCTCTTTTTCTACAAAATCTGCCTCTCTTTCCCATTGTCTTATATCTCTACATATGGTTTTTACTTTATTTCTATGATCGTCAAAATGCGTTTTAAAATATATTCTCGCACACTCTACTAAAGAAGAAAGTAGATTAACAGGCTTTATCACAAGATCTATGAGATGTAAAAAATCTTCTTTTAATTCCTCTGTAATACTTCCTTCTTTAAAAGAAAGCCAAAAAAGGGTTTCTTCTATCTCGTCCATGACCTTATCTTGTTCTCTTATGTATTGAAAGAACTGGAACTTATCCACGGGCATTAATATTCCTCTTGGAAGGTGATTCCTTATATTTCTCTTTATAGCATCTGCCTCACTTTCAAGTTTGGCCACTTCATCTGTTATCGCCTCAAATTCTTTATAATTTTCCTGCATATGCAGTTCTGCTGCTTTTTTAAACAATACAGCACATTCTTTCACTTTATCAGCATGTTTTTGTAAATTTTCAAAAGGGGATTTAAAAAATAAAGAACTTAAAAGCCATCTCATATTATGCTCCTATTCTTTTCATTATAAAATCAAGTAAATCAAAATTTCATATAAAAGCATAGCTAATAATAAAGTAAAAGGCAAGGTTACTAACCAAGAAATACATATATTTTTCAATACCCTAAGATCAAGGGTTCCAGCACCTCGAGCAATTCCTATACCCACAACAGAACCCACAATAACATGGGTGGTGGAGATAGGAAGTCCTAAACGAGAACAGACCAATATAGTAGTTGCAGCACCAAATTCTGCACAAAAACCGCGAATAGGATTTATTTCTGTTATATTTTCCCCTATGGTTCTTATTACATTAGCTCCAAAAGCCATCAAACCGCCTCCCACAGCAATCCCGCCAATCAAAAGCATCCATAAAGGAACATATATCTGCAGAGAAACACTTTTACTCTTTATAGCAGAAAAAATAGCCGCCCACGGCCCTACTGCATTTGCTACATCATTGGCACCATGAGCAAAAGCCACATAGCAAGCAGTGAGTAATTGAAGCTGAGCAAATAAACCTTCTACAAGAGAATATCCTTTTTCTTCATTATCAGATGCATGTCTTTCCATTTGCCACTTTATATAGTACTTCCCTAATAAACCGAACAAGAACGCTACAGGAACTGAAATGAAAAGCGCATTTGTAAAAGTGAAGTTTAGGTGTAAATTTTTAAGCCCTTTAAAAATGAGCGAAAGAATAAGTACTACAAAGACAAGAAATATAAGAACCGGAGAATAGATTAAAGATGCCCTGTATGGATTTTCTGCGCGCAGGATTTTTCTTTCTACAAAGACATATATTCCTCCTCCAATAACGGCACCCGCAACAGGGGATATGATCCAACTTAATACAATAGGAACAACTTTTCCCCAACATATGTTAGCCATTCCGATACTTAATATTCCAAAACCAATTACTGCTCCCACAATTGAATGGGTTGTAGAAACTGGAAGTCCGAGATATGTGGCTATATTAACCCATATTCCTGCAGCCAAAAGGGAAGAAAACATACCAATTATGAATTTATTAGGTTCAGAAGAAAGAAGCTGAGGATTTATTATGCCCTTACTTATTGTATTTGTTACATGACCTCCAGCTAAAACAGCACCTAACGCATTTGCAATCATCGAAATAATTACCGCCTGTCTTATTGTGATTGCTCTTGAGCCTACAGATGTGCCCATTGCGTTAGCTAAATCATTAGCACCAATGTTTGCTGCCATATAAAAGCCGACCAGACTCGCACACACCAATATTACCGTTTGAACCAACATGGCACTTGTTTTCTCAAAAAAAGAGGCCCTTTTAAAAAGGGCCTCCATTTGCTTCTATTAATCACATAATAAGGATTTTCATTAACCTATCTTTAATATAATGGATGCAGCGGTATCTCCTGCGGCACATCCGGTAAAAAGCATGTAACCACCGCCTTTTATGACAGCTTCTTCTATACCTTCAATGACTAATCTGCCTGCTGTAGGACCTTGTGGATGCCCATATATCAGTGATGATCCATAGTTGTTTACTCTATCTAATGGAATGTTAAACTGCTTGCAGAAATAAAGAGCATTGGCAGTAAATGGTTCGTGAGCTTTTATAACCGCAATATCATCAATTTTCAAGCCCGCATTTTCCAGTGCCATCTGAGCTGCTGGTACCGGAGCTTTTGCCATCATTGCCTTTTCTACTCTTGCAAAGCCATAAGAAACCACCTGTATTTTTATATTCGGATCCGCGCTCAATTCTTTTGCTCTTTCTTCTGTAGTAACCACGATCGCGCAATTTCCATCAGCAGGAAATGTTTGAGCTGCAAAAGTAATTGTTCCGCCTGGAATAGTAAGTCTTGCTTTAGCAAGACCTTCTTTTGTACTTGGTATTACCCCTTCATCTGCCTCTACTGTTTTTGTCTCTTTTTTACTTATTCTTCCTATAACAGGAAACATGTATCTCTTTTGGAATTCCCTATCATTTTCTAAAGCCATTTTATATTGTTCATATCTTAAAAGTACCACTTCATCTGACTGCTCCCTTGTAAAGCCTTGTTCCTTCATCACATTCTCTGCGGTCTGAATCATCGCAAGACCAGCCCATGGATCTTTGTTAAAATTATCCATCATCCAATTCTCCGAGATAACTTCGCCCCCTGGTCCTAAAGGATTGGGCCAAACAATATGAGGACCATTAGAACATCTGTCTGTCATAAGACAGTAGGGAAGTTTAAACATGCCCGTCTCTATTCCCATAGCAGCAGTCCAAATACATGTAACAGAAGTGGTGCAAGCCTGACTTATAGTCATACCTGGAATTCCCTCTGCTCCCATAAGAGCAGCAGCCCATGTAGAACCATAGAACCACTGTTTCTGGCCTATAGTAATACCTAAGAATAGATAATCAAACATTTTTGGATCCCATCCTTTTGATTCAAGCCATCTTTTAGAAGTGGTTGCGCCCAATACTATAGAATGCTCATTTTGAAGACTGCCCTGCCACCTACAAAAAGGAGTGGAATAATAGCCCTTGTATGGAATAAACGCTTTAGTTAGTCTCATATTCTCTCTCCTCCCCTTTATTTAATTGTGGCAAAACTATAAACAAGTGCAGAAAAGATTGTCAAGATAAAAATATAATTCTCTTATGCTTCAATCAAATCATCAGACAAAAGGTATCCGATAGTTTTTCTATATCTCATACAGTTTTGGTTGTTATTCTTGTGGTCAATAAATTTTATCTTTTTTATGTTCCTGTAAGCCTTATCTCTCGCTCCTTCTAATGTGCTATCTCCTGCTACAATATGCAAAACTCTTCCCCCAAATGTTACAAGTCCCTTTTCAGGATCTTCATCTACTCCCGCAAAATAAACCGCTATACCTGGCTCAATTTCGTCCAAGCCTACAATCTTATGACCTTTTCCATATCTGCCAGGATATCCCTTATTCCAACCTCGAGCAGCTTTTGATCTTCCTTCCATTGCTACTACATCAACATAATACTGATTGTTCCAAACCTGCTTTATCTGATCCAGTTTTCCCTCCCAAACAGCCATGCCAATTTCAAAAAGATCAGTGCTCAATTTTCTTCCAATGACAAGCCATTCAGGATCTCCATGTCTTACATTTATTTCAAACACCTCTAAGTTATTATATGGATCAAGATTCAAACCAAAATAAAGAACTCCTTTATATTTCCATCCAAGTTTGTTGTAAATAGCATCTACAGTAGGGTTTACAATCTCTTTTATTATTCGATTGATAAGCCAGGGTTTTGCGAGTCTATGAGGACAATAAGCTCCGGTTCCACCTGTGTTAGGATTTCCCCCAAATCTTTCTATCGACTCTTTATCATCTGGGTCAAAAGCTCTTTTATAATCTTGAGCAAACATTCTCAAAGGCAAAATATGTTCCCCATCTAAGTACACAAAAAAAGACAACTCAGTTCCATATTTTCTTTCCTCAATTACGATCCTATTTCCCGAATCCCCAAATATCTTTTTTACCATAATATCCTCTATTGCTTTTTCAGCATCCTCCACACTGTCACACACAATGCAGCCCTTTCCTGCAGCAAGTCCGTTAGCCTTTACTACCACCTGATATCCGATATTTCTCACATACTTTCTTGCCTCTTCTGGATCGTCAAAAACTTTAAACTCAGGTTTTGGTACCCCTATCTCTTTTAACAGATAATCAGTAAACGCTCTGTCACTTTCTATTTTTACATATTCTTTTCTGGGCCCTACTGTCTTTATCCCCTTTTCATTTAAGATATCTATAAGCCCTTCCTCTAAAGGATTTTCAGATCCC
>CAYMUI010000051.1:0-38025 GCA_964393645.1 uncultured Desulfobacterales bacterium
ATATTCAAAATTCAAGCCGGTTTATTTAATAAATTTGGCTCAGCGTATCTCAAAAAGACACGGAAAGAAATAGATGGAGTGCCAATAGATGAACTGGTTACTAAATACGGTTCGCCTTTATTTGTATTTTCAGAGAAAAGGCTTAGAACTCAGTATAGAAAACTTTATAGATCATTCAGCACACGATATCCTAATGTTCAGTTTGCATGGTCATACAAGACAAACTATTTAGATGCTATTTGCGCTATATTACATCAAGAAGGAGAAATCGCGGAAGTAGTATCAGAGTTTGAATATGATAAGGCAAAGAAATTAGGGATAAAAGGAAGAGACATTATATTTAATGGACCTTATAAGCCAGTATCTTCATTAGAAAAGGCTATAAAGGATGAAGCTATTTTGAATATAGATCACTTTGATGAAATTCATGATATTGAAGAAGTGGCCAAGAAATTAGGTCGTAAAGTAAAAGTGGGGCTTAGAGTAAATATGGACACAGGTATTAAACCACAATGGACAAGATTTGGATTTAACCTTGACTCTGGAGAAGCTTTGGATGCTGTAAAACGTTTAAGTTTTAGCGAATATCTCATCTTAAATGGACTTCATTCTCACATAGGAACATTTATTTTAGATCCAAATGCATATGCATTTCAAATAGAAAAAATGGTCAAATTTGCTTATCAAATAGAAGATGAGTTTGATTTTAAAATAGAATATCTTGATATAGGCGGTGGTTTTCCTTCAAAAATTAGACTAAAAGGGATATATCTTTCTCCTGATGTATCTGTACCAGAATTAGATGATTTTGTTGAAGCCATATGCGAAACTCTCCTGAGAAATCTAAGACCAAATGATTTTCCAAAGCTCATACTTGAGACAGGAAGAGCTATTGTGGATGAGGCAGGATACCTTGTCAGTACAGTCCACGCTATAAAAAGACTTCCTGATGGAAGACGCGCATATGTTATAGATGCTGGTTTAAATCTTTTATACACTGCCTTTTGGTATAAATACAACATTGAAGTAGATGTGGATACTCAAGGAAAACTCGAACCTTGTGTTATATATGGACCTCTGTGTATGAATATCGACTGCATCGAAGAACAGGCATATCTGCCACCTCTTCCACGAGGGGCAAGAGTAATTATATCTCCTGTAGGAGCCTATAACATCACTCAGTGGCTTCAATTTATTCATTATCGTCCAACGGTTGTTCTTATTACTGAAAGTGGGGATATAGAAGTTATAAGAGAAAAAGAGGATCTGAATTACATTCTTTTAAAAGAGAGACTTCCAGAAAGGCTTCGTGTTAGGGTATCTGAAAGCAATAATAAATAGTTATGCTGATGTACTTTTCCTGAAGGGCTTATTGCCGGGTGGAGTATTATTTTTAATTACATTTTTTAATCCCAACATAGCATTATCAGGTCTCATATGTATTATAAGTGCATACTTTTTTGCTCTCTTTTTGGGTTTTAAAGAAGAATTTTTGAGATCTGGTTTTTTTACATACAATCCTCTTCTCGTAGGACTTTCTATCGGCTATCTTTTTAAACTTAATTGGCTAACAATAGTGTTTATAATAAATGCAGGAGTATTATGTTTTATTGTGACTTATGCTTTACATAACATGTTTTCTTATTATCTCAAACTACCAGTGTTAAGTCTCCCTTTTGTTATAATAAGTTCTTTAGCATATCTTGCAGCAAGCCAGTACAGCAACCTGTATGTTAATACACTGTATCCTCATGCTCATATCTTAAAGGATATATATCCAAAATGGATTTCTGGACCTGCCCAAGCTATAGGAGCTATATTTTTTATTCCTCAGGTCGAAGCAGGATTGATTATATGGGCTTTACTTTTTCTTTGTTCAAGAATTCTATTTTTTCAAGCTATTACAGGATATATTACTGGAATAATGCTGCTTTCTATTTTTTATGGGTCAACTTCACAGGCACTCAGTGACATAAATGCATTTAATTTTATCCTTATTGGCATAGGTATTGGGAGTGTTTTTCTTATACCCAGTCCAAAAAGCTATCTTATCTCTATAATTGCAGTGGCTGCTTCATCACTATTATTAGAAGCTGTAAAAAGCGTTTGGTATATATATAGACTTCCAGTCTTTACGCTACCTTTTAATGTGATTTCACTATCCTTCCTATATATTCTCAAACTATTGCAATCCCCATATCTTGTAGATTTCTATCAAAATACCCCTGAAAATACACTTGACTATTATTTGACTTTTATAAAAAGATTCCCTGGCACGGAAAGAACTATATGTCTCCCCTTTTCAGGTGAATGGACAGTATCTCAAGGCATGAATGGAGAATGGACTCACAAAGGTGTTTGGCAATATGCTGTGGATTTTGTTATTACAGATGAAAATGGAAATTCATATACTGGCAATGGAACTGAATTAAAGGACTATTACTGCTTTGGTAAACCTGTACTTTCTCCGATAAGTGGAACTGTAGCAAAAGTGGTTGATAACATACCTGACAACAAACCTGGAATAGTAAATAAAGAAAAAAACTGGGGAAATTTGGTCCTTATATATGATGAAAGAGGTTTTTATGTGCTTTTATGCCATCTTTTAAAAGGATCTGTAAAAGTAAGAGAAGGAGAAATAATAGAAAGAGGAAAAGAAATAGGACTTTGTGGTAGTTCTGGTTATTCCCCTTACCCTCACTTGCATGTCCATGTACAACTAAACCCTGTAATTGGTGCACCTACTGTGCCATTTAGTTTTGTTCAATACATGGATTCAGAAAATAATTACTATGCCAATAATATTCCGAAAAAAGGCCAAAAAGTCATACCGCTTTATCCAGAAGTTGCACTGGACACCAAAATGACTTTTCTTTTAGAAGAAGAAATGAAGTTTTGTATTCTTGAAAATGAAAATTCTTTGCAAAAAGAAGTAACTCTTAAAACAAAAATGAATGAAAGAGGGGAATTCTACTTTGAAATTGGTAATACTTATATTTACTTTAGCAAATGGATGGGCACATTCTATATGTATAGAGTTGACGGGAAAATAGATGATGTGATAGAAGCTTTTTTTGTGTCTTTACCTCGCTTACCTCTTACTTATAAAGAGGGTTTGAAATGGAAAGATTACATTCCTGTAAGTGTGGTGGTAAGACATATAAAGAAACATTTTATTCTATTTTTGAGTTCTTTTCTTCCGGCGGTAACAAAAATAAAGGGAAGCTATAAATTTGTTAGCCCAGATGAAATAAAGGGAGAGATATACGGTTTTGGAGAAAAAATGGAAACATATGTAAAATTACATCCTCTAAAAGGCTGGGAAGAAATAGTCCTAAAGAAGAAGAATAAAAAAATAACATTGAGGAGGATTGAAGAATGAAAAAGTGGATAGCTATAGTAATTGTTTTTGTGTGCGTCTGGTACTTGGGTTATGCATCTGCTCAGGAAGCAAGAAGACAACATTGGAGTAAAAATCTCGTGCTATACGGTACATTTATTAACTTTTCAGACTCGGAGCTAAAAAATGACGGCAGATCTACTACTCTTTATGGAAATCTAAGCGATGGGAGACATCATCTCATAGAGGGGTTATTTAGTCAAACTTACATAGATTATAAGGCTCCGTTTAACAACCTAAACCAAAGTGACTTTGCTATCGCATACACCAACACAAATCAGCTACTTAAAAATTGTTCCATAAGGGTTGGTTTCCATTATATTAACAGTGATGATCCATGGACTGATGAGGGAAAAATAGTGTTTGGCAAGATTACATACTTTGTTCCCTATGTTTGGAATGCAGGAATAGAAGTGGACTATTCTATATATGATAAAACCAGCACTGATGTAAATGTATTTCAGCTTGTAAGTCATTTTGGTTTTTTTATTCGTGGTATTGTACCAAAAGGCAGCCTGTATACAGAAAGTAAGCTCTATTATATCCATAAAGATGAAACCACGGGCGACCTAAGTAGAGACAATTTTCTTTCATTTGAGCAGTCTATAACTTACACATTACTTCCTTGGGATGTAAAACTATCTGGCTGGGGAGGAAAGCAAATATATGCAGTTAAAAGTGGAGGGTTCCTTGTGTATAACCTTGCAGATAAGTATAAAGCAGGCATAACCTTTGAATTAGGTTATACCTTTATAAGACATCATTTGCGCCTTTCGCTGAATGTAAGCAATGAATGGTTAAAACATGTGGGTTTTAATAACAATGTGAAACAGACATGCATTACCTTAAGCTTAGGAAAAAGTTTTTAAAAAGGGACTTAAAAATGAGGAAATATCTACTTTTTATAATAGTAGCCTCTCTTATTTCTCATAAGGGTATTGGAGCAAATTTTAGTGAGATCAGAGCAGCATATCTTCAGTCTTATAACTACGAAAAAACAGGAAACTATAAAGACGCTATCAGGGTATTGTTAAGTATATATAATTTGAGCCATGATCCATACTTAATCAATCTCAGATTAGGATGGCTGTATTATCTTGATGGAAGATATGCAAATTCTATAGATTTTTACAAAAAAGCCTCAAAGGCAGCTCCAGAAGCAATTGAACCTTTGCTGGGAATATCGTTGCCTCTTCTTGCTCAAGGTCGCTTTTCAGAGGTAGAAACACTTATGTATGAGGTATTAAAAAAAGACTTTTATAACTATTTTGGAAACTTGAGACTAATAGTTGCTTTGCGAAATCAAAAAAAATTTGATCAAGCAAAGAAGATAGCAGAAAAAATGCTAAAATTGTATCCTACAGACATAAATTTCCTTTTGGAGCTCGGCCTTATAGAAAAAGGAAAAGGTAACATAAGTAAAGCAAAAAAAATATTCAAAAGAATATTATATATTGATCCGCTAAATAGAATAGCAAAGAACATGTTACAGTTTTGGTAAATACTCCGGTCTCATATTATGAATTGCATGAAAGATGTTTTTCTTTATTCTTTTTCTTTTGCTGTAAATCTGTTTCAACAGTTCTCTTATTTCTTTCCTTTTTGACGAATCAGCAAAAGGGCATTTCATTTCTACGGAGGGCCACTTCACAGAGTAAAAAAATTTATCTATAAGTTCCTTATCTACAAGGTACAGCGGTCTTATTATTTGAAATCTTCCGTCAAAAAAAGACTGAACCGGCAGCATTGTGCTTATATTGGCGCCATAGAACATATTCAAAAACAGCGTTTCTATCACATCATCTTTGTTATGACCATAAGCTATCTTAGAAAATCCTAAGCTGTCTGCTATCTCGA
The DNA here is from genome assembly GCA_964393645.1 of uncultured Desulfobacterales bacterium. Lineage (GTDB taxonomy): Bacteria > Desulfobacterota > DSM-4660 > Desulfatiglandales > JALVZP01 > JALVZP01. The sequence goes on from CAYMUI010000051.1 coordinate 5,258, forward strand.
ATATCACCTTTTTTCTTTGGCGAGAACACAAAAAACAAAAGTTGTCTTTTGAATTACTGTAAAGCTTTGCTCTTATATCTGTCTTTACGATCTCGTATGGGATCTGATTTTCTTTAAAAAAGGCTTCCAGCCTTTTGGAGGCGTCTTTGTCAAATCCCAAATCTATGTGGACAGCAAGTAACTCGTATTGTACTGGAATCCACTTAAGCCTTTCCTTTAAAAACCAAAGGAGAGTTAAACTGTCTCTCCCACCCGACACAGCCACCACGATTCTATCTCCATCCTGTATCATGTTATAAGTTCCGATCGCTTTGCCTATAAGGTGATTTATACGCTTAAAAATTCCTTTTCTCATTCATACTGCCTCGGACCAAAGATTTTCGTTCCTATCCTTACCACATTTGCTCCTTCCTCTATGGCTACCTTATAGGAATCGGACATACCCATTGACAGATATTTCATTTCCACATTCGGGATATTCATGTCTTTTATCTTCTCAAAAAGCTCTCTTGTCTTTCTAAAATAGGGTCTTAGCTGTTCTGGATCGTCCACAAATGGTCCCATAGTCATAAGCCCTTCTATTTTTATGTTTTCAAACTGAGCGATCTCCTGGACAAACCTGATCACTTCATCCGGCACAATCCCTGATTTCTGAGGCTCTTCCGCACTGTTAACCTCCACAAGCACGGGCATAATCTTGCCCAGCTTTTTACATTCCTTATCAATAGCCTTTGCCAACTTAACAGAATCAACCGTCTGGATCATATCAAATATCTTTACAGCTTTTTTTACCTTATTCGTCTGAAGATGTCCTATCATGTGCCACTTTGCTCTATCTCCAATGATCTTATACGCCTTTTCTGCTTCCTGAACATAGTTTTCACCCACAATTTGAATGCCGGCCTCTATTGCCTCCAAGATCTCTTCAGGAGTCCTGGTCTTTGCTGCAGCAACAAGCATAACCCCTTCGGGAAGCTCTGAAATAATCTTTTTTACATTTTCTCTTATCATCCTCTTACCTCCACAAAGCTCACCGGTTTAGATTATCTTAATCTTTAATCTCATTTTTTCCAACACCTACTTTTCTCTTTGGAAAGATCTCAGTCCGATAAGTATTTGAAAAAAAATCTCATCAATAGTAATATGGCAGGCAAAATAGCTGCTTAAAAGGAGGGATTATGGACAAAGAGACCCTTTCCATGATCTTAAACACTATCGACAAACTGGAGAAAGATAGGCTTCCACTCGAAAAAAAGTTAGAAATGGACAAAGAAGGAATTTTTCCAGAAGAGCTTATTAGATTTATGTTAGGGCCTGATATGGCACTTCACCTTATATTTATCCCTGAGGAATACGGAGGGCTCGGAGCAGGTGCGCAGGAAGTGGCCATTATCTCTGAGAGAATGGCAAAGATGGATCTTGCTGTTGCAACTTCTTTCTTGGGCATATGTCTTGGGATGGATCCCTTAAGAGTTGGGGCAACACCTGAACAGAAAGATCGTTTTATGAGAAGGATCGCTGAAGAAGGGCTTATCGTTGCATACGCAGTTACTGAACCAGAAGCTGGTTCTAATGTTCAAGCCCTTAAAACAAAAGCAGAGAGAGTGTTAGATGAAAACGGAAATATAAAGGGATACAAAATAAACGGCAGAAAACAGTTTATTACTAACGGATGCGTGGCAGATCTTTACACAATTCTTGCAAATGCGCCAAATGGCCCTTCTTTTTTTGTGGTAGAGAGGGGTACAGAAGGCCTGTCTCCTGGAAAACATGAAGACAAACATGGCATAAGGGCTTCTGATACATGTGGCTTAAGTCTGGAAGACCTTTATGTGCCAAAGGAAAACTTAATAGGGCTTGAAGAAGGGCAAGGACTAAAACAGGCAAACGAAGTTTTTGGATATACAAGGCTCATGGTAGCCACCTTTGGACTGGGTGCTGGTATGGCTTCTTTGGAGAGAATTATAAAATACTCAAAAGAAAGGGTTCAATTTGGCACTACCCTTTCTGAAAAACAGGGTTATACCCATAGATTTATAGTGCCAAATGCTGTAAAATTAGAAGGTGCAAGAGCCTATGTAGAGCAGGTAGCCAAAAGACTCGACTCCGGTGAAAAAGGTCTCCAAACAGAAGGATCAATAGCAAAGTATTTTGCTTCTGAAATAGCCGATTCCGTGGCAAATGACGGGATTCAAGCGCTTGGTGGTTATGGTTACATGAGAGAGTATGAAGTGGAAAAGATAAAAAGAGACGCAAAAATTCTTACTATATACGAAGGTACAAGCGAAATACAAAGAAACATTATATCCACATTCAGAATGAGAGACACTGTGAAATCAAAAGGAGAATTTTACAATAGCATGGCAAACGCACTCGAATCCTTAGATGAAGGAACTGGAGCTGTGCTCCTTTCAAAGGGAATAAGGCTTTTAAACGATCTTATAGGATCAATAAGGAAAAATAAGCTTACAAAAGCTCAACATGTAATGTTTCTATTAGCAGATATAATTACTTGGTGTGAAATAGCAAATGCTTTATGTCATAAGGCAGAAGACAGTAAAAAAGAATTTTTAAATGCCAGTGCAAGGCTTTTTGTAAAAGAAGCGATAGAGAAACTGTACATAAACGCAATGGCAATAGCGTATGGCTGTGGAAAAGAAATGAAAGAGATAGGCTCTGCAGTAAAAGAGCTGGGAAATTCCAATATATTGAGATCCTATCTTTCAGATATGGATCTGATCTCGTCTGAACTCTTATCAAGATAAGACTAAGCCATGAGAGCAGCATATAGACTGGAAAAGAGAAAAAAAAGAGAAAAAAGATCGATCTTTTTGGGAAGTCCCGCAGTGGATCCTTCTTTATTAGAGGATCTGAAAAAAGTATCCGAACCGGTAGATAGTACCTTTGTGCCGGATTCCTTTCAGCTAAAAGCCCTGGAACTCATAAAAGAGTATGATGTGCTTGTTTGTGCTCCAACAGGATCGGGTAAAACTTGGATAGCAACCCAAGCAATACACATGTATCTTCAGCAAGGAAAAAGGATATGGTACGCCTCTCCTCTGAAGGCGCTCTCAAATTCTATATACAGTCAATTTATTCAGGAATTTGGCCCTTACAAATGCGGAATAATAACTGGAGACAGGAAAGAAAACCCTGAAGCTCCCATAATAGTCGGAACCACAGAAATCCTCAGGAATCAGCTTTATGATGTAATGCATCAGGGTACAAGCTTAGAAGCAGACCTAATTATAATGGATGAAGCTCATTATATGAATGATCCCGAAAGAGGAGTAGTATGGGAGGAGACCCTTATATACACTCCACCACGAGTAAGACTTCTCTTGCTTTCTGCCACTATATCTAATGCAGAAGAAATAGCAGGCTGGCTTGAAGAAATAAGAGGAACAAAAGTAAAGATAGTCAAATCAGAAAAAAGACCAGTTCCCCTAAAGCTTATTTCTATACTTCCTGACGGCTCCCTGGTCCCTTTCAATACAGAAAAAGGGCTCAATCCAAAGATAAAAAAGATAGCGGGCCTGGGATACGGAAAAATAAATTATGGAAGCATAATAGCTTACTTAAGAGAGCTAAATCTTTTGCCGGCTATATTTTTCTTAAAGTCCAGAAAAGACTGTGACGATGCACTACTTTCCTGCTCTCCATCTAAAACAGAGCCCGAAGTAAAAGGAAGACTAAAACAAGAGCTCAATAGATTCCTGCGCTATTATCCACATCTGAGAGATCATAAACACCTTTCTATTCTTTTAAACTGCCGGGTTGCGTCTCATCATGCAGGTCACCTTCCGTACTGGAAGTTGCTCGTAGAACACATGATGAACAAAGGACTCCTTGAGGCTATATTCTCCACCTCTACTGTAGCTGCTGGAGTAAACTTCCCTGCCAGAACAGTTGTGCTCGTTCAAAGCGACAGGTTTAATGGACACGAATTCGTGGATCTTACCGCTACAGAATTTCATCAAATGACAGGAAGGGCTGGCAGAAGAGGAAAAGACAATGTAGGTTTCGTATTAATATTTCCGGGTGCACACCAAGATCCCTATCTTATACACAAGCTTTGGAATTCTCCTCCTGAACCTATTATGAGTCAGCTTTATATCAACTTTTCTATGGTATTAAACCTGCTGTTGTCTCATGAGCCGGATGACATAAAAGAACTTCTGGAACGCTCTTTTGCAAGATATCAGGAAAGACTAATCTATGGAAGGATTAGTAACTGGCTATGGAAAAGTTTTAAAAGGCACCTCAGATTTCTGAAACAAACAGGCTTTGTAGATAAAGAAAACAGGCTTACTGCTGATGGAATATGGGCTTCTAAACTCAGAATAGACCACCCACTTCTCATAGCAGAAGCGATTAGGAAAGGTGCTATGAGCAAATTGACTCCAGAAGAGCTGGCCGGCTCTATTGCTCCATTTGTGTGGGACAGAGGACAGGATATATCTTTTGGTGTAGATGAAATACCTGATATCAAGAGATTTAAGAAGGTATTCAGAGGAATCTTAAAGAGCATAAAACAAATAAGAGAGCTAAAGAGAAAGAGAGGATTTGAAAATCCCTCATTAGTATTTCCTGTGGGAGTAGCCATATATCTGTGGGCAAAAGGTTTTGACTGGAACATGATCTTAAAAATGATACCTATGGATGAAGGGGATATGTCCTCTGTGGTGATGAGAACGGTAGATCATTTAAGACAGATAACAAACTTAAAAGATACTCATCCTGAGCTTGCATTCTCTGCAAAAGAAGCTATAGGTCTGATAATGAGAGAACCTTTTTATGTAGAGGGAGTTCAATAATGCGAGAACTTGTAGAAACAAGAGATTTCTTATCAAAACGGTTTAAGAGAGACTCTTTTGAAGTAGGAATGATTTCGGGTACAGGTCTTGATCCAGTAACAGAAAGGATAAGCACTGAAGCTGTGGTACCATATGAAGAGATCCCCAATTTTCCCAGATCTACAGTAAAAGGGCACAAAGGGATACTGAAAGCCGGTACTATTTCGGGAAGAAGTGTCATTGCCATGGAAGGCAGATTTCACCTGTATGAAGGTTATTCACCTGAACAGGTAGTCTTTCCGGTCAGGGTTATGGCGCTTTTAGGAGTCAAATATCTCCTTATCTCAAGTGCAGCCGGAGGGCTTAATCCTCTTTTTGCTACAGGAGAGCTCATGCTGGTAACAGATCACATAAACCTCACAGGAAGGAATCCTCTGGTAGGGCCAAACTTGGAAGCTCTTGGCCCGAGATTTCCCGACATGGTTGATGCATACGATCCTCAGCTCATCAATATAATAGAAAAGAAGGCCTTGGATATGGGAATAGTATTGAGAAAAGGAGTATATGTTGGAGTGCTTGGGCCAAGTCTTGAAACAAAGGCTGAAACCAGATTTTTGAGGCTTATAGGAGCTGATGCGGTCGGAATGTCTACTGTTATGGAAAACATAGCTGCAGTTCATGCAGGCATAAAGGTTGCTGCTGTTGCTGTTCTTACAAATATGAACCTTCCTGATAGTATGAAAAAGACCTCCTTAGAAGAAATCATCTCTGTAGCAAAAGCAAGTGCAAAAAGGCTGGCTCTACTTTGGGAAAATGTAATAAAGGAGCTTCCAGAATGAGATTCAGTGTTGCTGTAAAAAATGGCTTGCTTTTAACCATGGATAAAGAAAACAGGGTAATCCAGAACGGCTTTCTGGGTATCTTGGAAGACGAAATCGTCTATATTGGAAAAGAGCCAGAAGATTTTTTTTCGGACGAAATTATTGATGCAAATGGAGGAATTGTACTTCCGGGGCTTATAAATGCCCATACTCATGTCCCGATGAGCCTTTTTAGAGGATTAGCAGAAGACATTCCCTTAAAACAGTGGCTTGAGGACTACATATTTCCGATAGAGAAAAGGCTCAATCCTGAACTTGTCTACACGGGTTCCCTTTTGTCCTGCGCAGAAATGATCATGTCAGGAACAACCACATTTTGTGACATGTACTGTTTTGAAGACGAGGTAGCAAAGGCGGCAAAGAAGGCCGGAATGAGATGTCTTATAAGTGAAGGGCTGTTTGACTTTCCTTCCCCTAACTATGGAGACAACATAGAAGATGGATACAATTATACACAGTGGCTGATAGAAAAATGGAAAGATGATCCTTTAATAAATGTAGCTGTCGGGCCTCATACACCCTATACTTGTTCTGAGGAAGTCCTGAGAAAGTCCAAGGAAATAGCAGAAGCTTATGGTGTGCCAATTATCATACACCTTGCTGAAACAGAGCTGGAAGTCCAGGAAATAAGAAAAAGGCACGGAAAAACCCCAACAGAGTACTTGCATGATCTAAGGATACTCGGCCCAAACTTGATAGCTGCCCATTGTGTTCACCTAAGCAAAGGTGACTTGGAATTACTGAAAAACAGCGATACGAAGGTGGTCCATAATCCGGAATGTAACATGAAACTTGCTTCTGGAATAAGCCCGGTTCCTGAAATGCTAAATATGGGGATATGCGTTGCCTTAGGTACAGATGGTAGTGCATCCAACAACAATCTGGACCTCTTTCAAGAGATGGACACCGCTTCAAAGCTTCATAAGATAAGCAAGATGGATCCTTCTGTTATGGATGCTGTAACTGTGGTTAAAATGGCAACCATATACGGTGCAAAAGCACTCGGAATGGAAAAACTCATAGGATCCTTAGAAGTAGGAAAAAAAGCAGATGTGATAGTATTAAACACTAACACACCTCATATGATTCCTCTTTATAATCCGTTCTACGGGATTGTGTATTCTGCCACAGGGGCGGATGTAGTTTGTTCTATAATAAACGGGAAAGTTGTAATGAAGGAAAAAAGGCTTGTTACTCTGGACATAGAAGAAGTAATAAAAGATGCAAAACAGTGGGCGGAGCAGATAAGAAACTGGCTTTCCTAATATGGAAAATCTCAGCTATCCATTTATTGCTCTTGGAAGCAGGCTTAAAGGAGTAAAGGAAGTTCTCACTTTGGGCGTTAAGCCCAACTTTTTAGATTACACCCCTGAAGAAAGATCGCTAATTTTAAACGCAAATCTGATATTATTTCCCACTTATAACTACGCCCAGTTCCTTACCACCTTGGGGAAAAGGATATTCCCAAGTCTTGAAACTTATCTCTATGCAGATGAAAAGATAAAGCAGTCTACCCTCTTTTACATGTTAGGGATCCCACATCCCAGAACAAGGATATATTACAGAAGGCATCACGAGGACATACTAAAGGACTTCTCTTTCCCTTTTATTGCGAAGATACCAAGAGGCTCTTCTCAGGGAAGAGGAGTGTTTAAGATAAATAATGAAGAAGATCTAAAAGCTTACCTTAAGCTTACAAACGTAGCATACATTCAGGAGTACATACCTCATGAAAGGGACTTGAGGGTTGTTCTAATAAACTATGATCCTGTAATCGCTTACTGGAGGATAAAAAAAAGAGGCGAGTTTAGAACAAATCTTGCACAGGGAGGAAAGATTAGTTTTAAAGATATCCCAAAAGAAGCGATAGAACTGGCAACGAAATGGGCAAGAAAATGCAAATTCAATGATGTGGGAATTGATCTGATCCTCACAAATAATGGATGGAAGATACTGGAAGCAAATATGAAGTACGGAAGAAAGGGCTTTATAGCAAAGGGGCTGGATATAAAAGAAATTTTCAGAAAAAAGCTTCTTTGCGGAGAGATTAGTTAAATATGATAAAAAAACTCTTTCTCATAAGCTTCACATTGGCCTTTTTGAGTCTTTTTTTATATCTGGCTCACTTATACAGAACTATAGATCAAGAGATTTCGTATAGAATAAAACACGGCCTTTTTGAAAGGGCAATGGCTTCAGAAAGTCCAGTATATTATGATGACGAAAAAACCTTAATCGGCGTCTTTTTTAAAAAAACTCACAGAAGGTATCTTCACTACGATGAAATACCCAAGATCTTTATAAAAGCCCTTATTGCTACAGAAGACCAGAGGTTCTTTGAACATCCCGGATTTGATGTAAGAGCTATCTTAAGAGCATTTATAGCCAATTTAAAAGCAGGCAGAATAGTGGAAGGTGGCAGCACAATAACGCAACAGCTTGCAAAGAACATATTTGGAAGAAGAAAAAGAACCTACGGTGCAAAACTAAGAGAACTCTTTCAGGCTATATTGTTAGAAAGAAGATTTAGCAAGGAAAAGATATTAGAGATGTATTGCAATCAGTTTTTTGTAACAGGATATGGAAAAGGACTGCAAATAGCTGCCAGATACTTCTTCGATAAGGATGCGAAAGATTTAAACCTTGTGGAAGCCGCATTTATTGCTGGAGCACTCCATGCACCTGCCAGATACAATCCTTTTATAAAAAAAACAGAAGCCGAAAGAAAAAAAGCGATCATCCTTGCAAAAAGGCGTAAGAACTATGTCTTAAGAAGAATGCTTGAGATGCATTTCATTACAAAAGAGCAGTATCTCAAAGCAAAAGAAAAACCCGTTCCATTTAAAAAAGGAAAGATCACGTATGCACTGAATGTCATAATGGATTACATAAAAGATCAGTTGGAATCTGATTACATAAAATCTATTCTGAAAAAAGAGGGAATAGAAAACATAGCTACTTCTGGAATAAGGATTTACACCTCTATAAACAAGGACATTCAAAAAGGGGCTTTACTTGCTCTCAGAAAAGAGCTTCCTCTCTTGGATGTAGAGCTGAGAGGCTACGAACCAGAAACAAAAGAAGAAATAAGCAAGATAAGAAAAACTCTTATGGGACCTATTCCAGAAATTGCCACTGTAACAGAAGTAGATAAAAAAAGAGGGCTGATAAAGATCTCTTTGAAAAATAAAGAAGGAATAATAGACCTGGATGGGTTAAAACAGATAGTAAGTGCGTGGGCAAAATGGAAGTCAGGCAGACAGGCAAGGTTCAACAAAAAGTATGTATCTCTCTTTTTAAAGAATATCCATAAAGGAGATAAGGTAGCGGTATGGCCTGGCAAAGAAGATGGAAAATACATCTTAACAAAAATCCCCAGGTTAGAAGGAGCAGTGGTTGTACTGCAAGATGGTATGATAAAAGCCATGGTGGGGGGGTATTGTAATGTATTTTTTAACAGGGCTGTGGCTGCAAAAAGGCAATTGGGATCCATTTTTAAACCTTTCTTATTTGTATCTGCCTTGAAATTGAAATGGAACACCTTGGATGAGCTTTACAACATAAGAGATCTGTATAAGTTTGAAGACACCTATTACTTTCCAAAGCCAGATCATACTCCCCCAAGCAATAAGGTTTCTATGGCATGGGCAGGTATAAAATCAGAAAACTTGGCAAGTGTGTGGCTTCTGTACCACCTTGTAGACAAACTCAACATGGAAGAATTTGAAAAGGTGGCAAAATATCTGGGATTAGCAAGGGGAAAGTGGGAAACCTATGATGAATACGCTGAGAGAATAAGAGATAGATACGGAATATTGATCACCAAAAATGTGCTTATGGAAGCCGCCTTTTCCATAGCAAAGAAAAAAGCAAAACCAGATGTTATCTTCAGTGGACACGAAGAAATGCTTAATGTTATTCCAAGACTCCATTGGGACATAAAGGAGGAAGTTTTAGATAGAGTATTAGACCTGTATCCTGAGAAAAGAAAGGAACTGACACCTGAGGAAATTGAAGAAAAGGAAAGGATAAAAAAAGAGATCTTAAAGTATGACTTCAAAAGACTGTACGAACTCAATCAAAACATGAAATCCAAATATGAACTTGTAATGAACTCTTTCTATACAGGAAAACTAAATCCCGACATGCTTAATGGATTTTACTTAATGAATCAAAAGATTATTTATACAGAAGATAAGGTAAATTTACCTCGTTTAAATCCAGAATGGTTCACTTCTCACAGTTCCTCTTTTGAAGCGAAACAGGTATGGATAGATGGCATAATGACCTCAGGAATAATAGATCTGATATACTCTTACACTCAAAAAGAGTACGAAAGGCTTTCTTCCATGAGACCTTATGAACCGGAAGTCCTTTATAGGATACCTGATTTTAGACTATTGGTAGGACTTTACTATACTGTAAGTGTAGCAAAAGAGTTGGGAATATCTACTCATCTTGATCCCGTACTTTCCTTTCCCTTGGGTCCAAATTCAATCAGCATAATAGAAGCTGCCGTTGCATATCAAACAATAATTACAGGCAAACTTTACTGTCTGGGGAAAAAGGTATCCCCCTCGATGCTGCCTATAATAAAAAAGATCACAGACAGATATGGAAACCTCATATGGGAATACAAACCACAACCCCAAACTGTATTAAGCAAAAGAATTTCTGCTGCTATAAGTGAAATACTGAGATGCGTGGTAAAATTAGGTACAGGAAGAAAAGCAAATGGAGCTGTAGTGATGAAGGTAAAACAGGGAAAGGAACAGATAAAAGTGCCTATCCCATGTTTTGGAAAGACGGGAACAGCCAACCGTTTTACGAATTCCAGTTTTGTAGGAATCATTCCGGGAATAAACAAAAAAGAAAGAAAATTAGAACTGAGAAAGGGTTATGTGATCTCGGTCTATGTTGGGTATGACGACAACACCCCCATGAAAAACAAGAACATATCTATCTACGGGGCATCTGGAGCATTACCCGTTTGGATATCTACAGCCAACAGCATCGTCAACAGCCAGATCTTCAAAAACCAGATCCAGCCCGCTGATATTGTCTTTACCACTCCCAAGGAGATGATCTTACCAGAAGGGAATCAGTTCATTTACATAAACGTCTCACCTGTTACGGGCCTTCCCATTGTTCCTTCTGGATTTAACTTTCCAAAACTGTTGGCAAACGCAAACAAAACAGACGACAAAATCGTATTTCTCAGAAGATTTGAGCTGTAGTTTACTCCTCTGCAGGCAAAACCACGGGAAGCCCTGCTCTGTAATCTGCCTTGTGTAGAGGCACAGCTACAGAAAAGTCTTTGTTGACCGAAACGATCTTTATATCGCCTATCTTTTCACCAAGACAACGAAAAGAGTGACCATTAACGGTTTTGATCTCCTTTCCCCAATCATAAGCAGATAATATCATTCCCTTTTTTATCCCAACATCTCTTCCGGCACTTATTTTTACAGTACCGGGATTATCTTCTACTTCTATAATTTCTCCTTTCCACTGATCATTTTCCACCACCTTTGCCACAAGCTTTGTCTGATTCCTTATGAGAACCGGGACAGTGTTTTTAAGTACATTTCTAAAGAGTCTTTCCTTATCTTTTGGTATCTTTTTGAGAGGAATCGCAAACTTTGCAGATGCCATATAACTTTCTACAAGAGCGTTTGTTATGGTATCTATTACATTTATCACCAACACCGCCTCAAATACCTGATCAAAATGTCTAAAAGGCCAGACTCCATTCGTTCTTCTTTCAACCCTCATAACATCTAATATACCGGTAACCAGATAGTTCATGTGCAACTTGCGGGCATCTTCCACCATGTCTGGATCGTTTATGACGCCAAGCCGCGGGATAGAACCTTCCACTTTCCAGGCAGATGGATTCTTAGGGAAATAAACTAAGTGATTTCCCGGAACTTTTTTAAGTTTTTGTGCAAACTTAAAAGAGACCTTAACACCGTAATCAGAAGAAGGATTCCATGCACACACAAAAGGAGTTATCAAGATCTTCTTTTTGGGTTCCTCTTTCTTAGGAAGCAGTTTGTACTTAGCTACTTCTAAAGCGTCAATCCCTTTTTCTGAAGCCTCTTTTACTTCTTTTTTTACTGTACCACAGCCTGAAAGAAGAAAAAGGATCAAAACAGCATTAATAATAAATGACATTGAAACTACTAAACTCCCCCAAATATTCTTCTTCTTGTTCCCTGACATTGGTTACCTCTGCTGCAGGAGGTCCTTTATGACACCACTTTACAAGCTCCCTTACTTTGTCTTCGTCTCCCTCTGCCACCACTTCAACCGTGCCATCAGGAAGGTTCCTTACCCATCCACATACTCCTAAGGACAAAGCCTTTCTCTTGGTAGATTCTCTAAACCATACCCCTTGAACCCGTCCTTCTATGATCAAATGCACTCTTATCTTTCTCATTTTGTCTCCCCCAGCATATCTAAGAATTCTTCCTCATTTATTGTTTTTATGCCGAGCTGTCTCGCCCTGTTTAACTTTGAACCAGGAGATTCTCCGACAACCACATAATCCACACTTCTGCTGACCTGAGAAGCCACTCTACCGCCTCTTTCAACCACCATCTTTTTGGCTTTTTCTCTTGTCATAGATTTTAAAGCACCTGTAAAGACGAAAGTCTTTCCAGCTACAGGGGAGCCTTCTTGGGTTTTCACCTCTTCAAATGTTATGCCTGCATTTAAAAGTCTTTCTATGTTTTTAAGGTTCCTTTCGTCCTCAAAGAATGCCTTCACGCTTCTTGCTGTCTCCTCTCCTATTCCTTTTATTGAAAGGAGTTCCTGAAGGCTGGCATTCTTGAGCCTTTCCAGGCTTTTAAAATGATCTGCTAACAGCTGAGCAGTATGTTCCCCCACGTGCCTTATTCCCAAGGCATATATAAATCTTGCTAAAGTGGTTCTTTTGCTTTTTTCAATGGCGTTTAGTATGTTTCTTGCAGACTTGTCTTGAATGCCATCTAATTTCTTTAGATCTTCAAAGGTTAAATAATAAATGTCTGGTTCTTCTTTTACAAGACCTTTTTCTATCATCTGATCAATTATTCGCTCTCCTATCCCTTCTATATCCATAGCTCCCTTTGAAACAAAATGCCTTAAAGCAGCTCTTATCTGAGCGGGGCAATTTTTATTAGGGCATCTTATCGCCACTTCTCCTTCTTTCTTGACCACCTTTGCTCCACATACAGGACAACGATCTGGCATTTTGAACTTCCTTTCATTTCCGGTTCTCTTTGATTTTATAGGAGTGACTACCTCTGGGATCACATCCCCTGCTCTTTGCACCACAACCGTATCCCCTATTCTTATATCCTTTTTTTCTATCTCTTCTTGATTGTGAAGCGTTGCTCTTTTTACTATTACCCCCCCTATTTCCACTGGCTCCAGAACCGCAACAGGTGTCAAAACCCCGGTTCTGCCTACCTGAACTTCTATGTCTAATATCTTGGTCGTCTCCTGAACAGGTGCAAATTTATAAGCTATTGCCCACCTCGGACTTCTTGCTTTTGTTCCGAGTCTTCTCTGTAGCTCCAAATCATTTACTTTGATAACTGCCCCGTCGATTTCATATGGCAACTCATCTCTCAATCCTTCTAAGTAATTGCAGTATTCTATTAACTCATCTACAGATCTGCACAACCTCAGATAGGGCATATTCACTCTAAAGCCCCATTCTTGAAGCTGAACCATAAGCTCATAATGAGTTTTTATAGGCCCAAGATCGCTTACTTCTCCTACTCCGTAGCAAAATATGTTAAGCGGTCTTTTGGCAGTTATCCTCGGGTCCAACTGTCTTACAGAACCTGCGGCTGCGTTTCTGGGATTTGCAAAAAGAGGGAGACCTTCTTTTTCTCTTTCTTTGTTTAGTTTTTTAAAGGCCTCTTTCTCCATGTAAACCTCTCCCCTGACTTCTAAAAGTTCAGGCACAGGAAGGCCCCCTTTCTTTTGTCTGAGTACCAAAGGAACACTCATGATGGTTTTTATGTTTGCCGTAACATCTTCTCCCACATACCCGTCTCCTCTCGTAGAGGCTACTGTAAGTCTTCCCTTTTCGTAAACAAGCTCTACAGCAAGTCCGTCTATTTTTGGCTCAGCGGTGTATTCTATCTGTTTAACATCACCGAGAAATCTCCTTATTCTGGCATCAAACTCTCTTAGTTCTTCTTCTCCAAAACAGTCATCCAGGCTGAGCATCGGCTGTCTGTGCCTTACCTGTTTAAACTCTTTTTGTGGTTCAGCACCTACCCTTTGTGTAGGAGAATCAGGAGTGATCAGTTCTGGATACTTCTGCTCCAACTCCACAAGCCTTCTGAAAAGCCTGTCATACTCTGCGTCCGAGATTTCTGGCTCGTTTAGAACATAATAGCGATAATTGTGATATCTTATCTTCTCTCTTAACTCCTCTATTTCTTTTATAATCTTCTCGTCTATCTTTCTTTCTGCCATGGTTATAACTCCTTTGATGCCAATTTAACTATCATTTCAAGCGCCTTTTCAGAAGCGCTTTTTACCTGAGGGGTTGAAAAACCGGGCTTCCATTTATCTAAGTAAAGCTCGTCTGAGACCACAAAAATGCCCGCAATAGACACAGACCGAAAATTCGCCACTCTAATAAGAGCGGAAATCTCCATATCTATACCTAATACCCCTTTTTCTTGATACTTTTGTATCTTCTCTTTTGTCTCCCTGTATGGCGCATCAGTTGTCACCAGCGGACCTTCACAGAATGGTACATTTTGAGAAAGGAGAGCATACTTTATCTGCTTCATCATGTCTTTGTCTGGAAAGGGTTCAAAATCTAAAGGATAATGTTGGGATGTACCCTCCTCTGAGAATGCGTATGTAGGAAGTACTATATCCCCGATGTTCACATCTCTACTAATGGAACCGCACCAGCTAAAGACCCAAATCTTTTTTGCCCCAAGTGCTATGAGTTTTTCAAGTCCTAATACCGCCTGTGGAGCGCCCAGAAAAGGTCCGCATATAGCAAGTCCCTGCATTCCAACAAAAAGCCTGTATAAGCACCCGTCCAATTCTCCATAGTCCTTCATGTTTAAGGACGCGATAACACGGTTTAATTCTCTTTTTGGCATAATCATAATAGCATTTTCTGAAATTTCGGGGTCTCCCTTTCTTCTTCTCGGCTTTATTATTCCCATTCTATGGTACTCGGGGGTTTAGAAGAAATATCGTACACTACTCTGTTAATTCCTTTTACGGTGTTTATAATCCTGTTGGATATCCTTTCTAAGACCTCGTAAGGAATTCGACTCCAATCGGCTGTCATGGCATCTTGGCTATCTACAATTCGTACAGCCACTACATGCTCATAGGTCCTCTCATCTCCCATAACACCCACACTTTTTACAGGAAGCAATACCGCAAAGGCCTGCCATACCCGTTCGTAAAGACCCGCCCTCTTTATCTCTTCTACCACTATGTTGTCCGCTTCTCTTACAAGCTCTAATCTTTGCCTTGTAACCTCTCCCAGAATCCTTACAGCAAGACCAGGTCCGGGGAAAGGATGTCTCGTCAGTATCTCCTTTGGAAGTCCCAGCTCGGCGCCCACCTTTCTTACCTCATCCTTGAAAAGTTCTCTCAAAGGTTCAATGAGCTCTAAATTCATTCGTTCAGGAAGACCTCCTACATTATGATGAGTCTTTATAGTAGCCGAAGGACCTTTAAAAGACACACTTTCGATTACATCGGGATAAAGAGTTCCTTGGGCAAGATAACGTATGTTGCCAAATTCTTTTGCCTTTCTTTCAAAGACCCTTATGAAAAGCTCTCCTATTATCTTTCTCTTTTTTTCAGGATCTGTAACACCTCTCAAAGCGTTCAAAAAGTGATCTTGGGCATCAACAAGGTGAAAATTAAAGCCCAATCCCTGAAATATCTTTTTTACCCTGTCAGCCTCATTTTTTCGTAACAGGCCATTGTCAATAAAAACACAAATCAAATTGTTTCCAACTGCCCTGTGCACAAGAGCAGCGGTAACAGAGGAATCGACGCCGCCTGAAAGAGCACATATTACCTTCTCTTTTCCGACCTTCTCCTTTATCTTCTTTACCGCATCTTCTACAAAGGAAGACATACTCCAGAGCGGTTTACAACCACATATATGGTACAGAAAATTCTTTAGCACCTGCATACCCTTCGGAGTATGAACCACCTCTGGGTGAAACTGAACCCCGTAGATTTGCTTTTTTCTATTTGCAATAGCAGCATAAGGACTGTCTGCACTTTCCGCAAGCTTTACAAAATCGGGTGGAATTTCTTCCACTCTATCTCCGTGACTCATCCAGACCTTTAGTTCTTCTCCTTCTTTAAAGCCAGAAAAAAGATCTCTGTTATCCAGCACCCTTATAGAAGCGCTTCCGTATTCTCTGTTCTTAGAGCTGCTCACCTTTCCTCTAAGCAAGTGGCATATTATCTGAAGCCCGTAGCATATCCCCAAAATAGGAATTCCAAGAGAAAACAGCCCTTCTTCTGGAACAGGAGCATTCTTTTCATACACACTGGCAGGCCCGCCGGACAATATTATGCCCTTTGGACTGAACGACAAGATCTCCTTTAAGGGCATGTTATAAGGGTGAATTTCACTGTATACCTTTGCCTCTCTTATTCTCCTTGCTATAAGTTGTGTGTATTGAGAACCAAAATCTAATACAAGGATCTTCTCTCGCATCTTATTGCTCTATCCTGTAGTTAGGAGCTTCCTTGGTTATTATTACATCGTGAACATGACTTTCTCTCAGACCAGCAGGAGTGATTTTTACAAATTCTGCCTTTTCTTGTAGCTCTTTTATAGTGCGACATCCCAGATATCCCATTCCTGACTTAAGTCCGCCCACTAATTGAAATATATTGTCCGCCAAAGGACCTCTGTAGGGCACCCTTCCTACGATACCTTCGGGAACAAGTTTATCTAAGTTATCTGTCTCCATGCACATGTACCTGTCTTTACTTCCTTCTTTCATTGCCTCGAGGGAACCCATGCCTCTGTAAAGCTTGTAGGTTCTGCCCTGATATATTATAAGTTCTCCGGGACTCTCTTCTGTACCTGCAAAAAGACTTCCTATCATAACAGAGTCAGCCCCGCCTGCTATTGCCTTGGTTATGTCTCCGGAGTATTTTATCCCTCCGTCTGCGATAATAGGAATATCATATTTCCTTGCTTCTTCTGAACACTCCATTATTGCCGTCATCTGTGGCACTCCAACCCCAGCCACTATTCTTGTAGTACATATAGAACCCGGACCAACTCCTACTTTGACCGCATCTGCACCTGCTTCTACAAGAGCTTTAACCCCTTCACGAGTCGCTACATTTCCCGCTATTACCTCTAAATCCGGGAACAAGGCTTTTATCCTTTCCACTGCCTTTATCACATTCTTAGAGTGACCATGCGCTGCATCTACTACCACCACATCAACATCAACCTCCACAAGTGCTGAAACCCTCTCTTCCATATCTGCTCCAACTCCAACAGCAGCTCCCACCCTGAGTCTTCCGAGCTGATCTTTGCAGGAATTAGGATACTTTTTTATCTTCTCTATGTCTTTTATTGTGATAAGACCTTTGAGCCTGCCTTCATCATCTACTATGAGAAGTTTTTCTATTCTGTGCTCGTGCAATATTCTCTTGGATTCCTCCAAGGTAATCCCTTCCTTTGCGGTTATTAGATTGTCCTTTGTCATAACATTGGCAACCTTTTGATCTAAGTTTGTTTCAAACCTTAAATCCCTGTTAGTTATGATTCCCACTAATTTGTTATCCTCCTCCACAACCGGAACACCGGAAATTCTAAACTTTTCCATTATCTTGAGAACTTCTCTTATACTTTGATCAGGCCTTACGGTGACAGGGTCAATAATCATACCGCTTTCCGACTTTTTTACCCTTTCCACCTCTGTTCTTTGTCTTTCAATACTTAAGTTCCTGTGTATTATACCTATCCCTCCGTGCCTTGCCATTGTTATAGCAGTGGCAGATTCCGTAACAGTGTCCATGGCTGCACTTACCAGAGGAATATTCAGCTTTATGTTCCTGCTAAGTCTGGTACTTACATCCACTTCGCTGGGCAGAACTTCGGAGTACTTAGGAACGAGCAAAAGATCGTCAAAGGTATAGGCGTGTTTAAACTCTTTCATCTTATATCTCCCTCTTTAAAATATCAGGTTTAAGTATTATGCCTTCCAGTATATCTGAAAGCGAGGCTGTTATTTCAGAAAATCCAAAAAACCTCATTATACTCAAAAGAATGATAGTGCCAGGTATTATAACCTTTGCTCTATTTTTATCCAAGCCAAATCTGTCCACCATATCCTCCGGACTCATATGGATTAGATTTTCGAAAACCCTTTCTGCCTGCTGAAGGGTCAAAGTTTTGCCGTTTAAATTTTCTGGACATATCTCGTCAGGTGTTATGCCGTGTACCACTGCTACCAAACTTGTTATAGTTCCTCCTGTGCCTATGAGCTGATCTGCCTTAAGCTGAAGATCTCCTAAATGTTTGTTTAGTAACTCTTCTACCCGAGAAAAACCTTCACTCACATGACTTTTAAAAACTTTTTGAAAAGTAGCTGCTCCCAGAGGAATTGAACGAACACAAGAACCATTTGTGTTGACAAAGAATTCGGTACTTCCTCCACCTATATCAATTATAACGAAAGAGCTGTCTTTTCTTAGCTTAAGAGAGTGGATAACCCCTTCTGCAGTAAGATAAGCCTCTTTTTCTCCTGATATAACCACAATTTCTATACCTGTAAGCTTCTTTACTTGAACTATAAACTCTACTTTATTTTTTGCTTCTCTTATCACACCTGTCCCAACCGGATAAAATGTATTTGTACCAATCTCTTTGGCCTTCTTTAAAAACTTATCTATTACTCTTACGGTATTTTCTATCGCCTTTTCTTTTATTATTCCCGGCTTTTCATAAAAATCTGCTATGTTGATATACTCTCTTGCTCTAAGCAGAGGCACAAAATCTCTTGCTTCTGACAAAAGCTTTGCTACCAGCATCCTTGCTGTGTAAGAACCAATATCTAAGGAAGCAACCACTTCTTTCATGTAGGATTCTGCAGGATTCACATTTACTGTAAAATTTTACTACAACTCGACCACATTTTCAGGCATATATTTTTAACATGGAAAAATGGATAGAATCCTTAGTAAAACATTCCTCACCATCTCCTGCCAGAGGAGGTTTTAAAAGAGGCGCGTTCTGTGATATGTTACTTCATTCCATTTAAATCAGATATTGCTTTGAGCAATAAAGAATCAACATATGCCTCAAAAAAATGGGCAGAGGCTTACATAGAGACTAACAAGCTGATACAAAGGCTTAACAGCTACTTAGCTGAAAAACTAAAAGAACATAAGATCAAATCATCCCTGCTTCCTCCTACTCACAACTTCGATCAGAAAAGTCTTGTCAGTACATGGTCTCACAAACATGTCTCCTTTATCGCAGGACTTGGACGCTTTGGGCTTCACCATATGCTCATAACACGAAAGGGATGTTGTGGTAGATTAGGAAGTCTTGTAATTAGTGCTGAGTTAAAACCCACGAAAAGACCAGAAAAAGAATTTTGCCTTTATAAAAGGAACGGATCTTGCGTGGAGTGTGTCAAGAGATGTATCTTTGGTGCTTTAACAAGATATGGCTTAGACAAAAAGAAGTGTTATGAAGTATGCCTCCTTAATGCCCGCATTCATTCTGATATAGGTTTCTGTGATGTATGCGGAAAATGTTTGTGCACTGTGCCTTGCTCTTTTGCAGCTCCTGCTGAAAAAGATATTGAGATACCCAACACCTGAATGCTAATATCACGAAATTAGTTTTAAGGAGGAATTTTATGCCTTATAGACTGGAAATTAGACTGAAAGATGGTTTGTTTGATGCTGAAGGAGAAAGTGTAAAAAAGAAAAGCAAAGAATATTTCGGTTTCAAAGTAGAAAAAATCAGAGTAATAAGGGTGCTTACCATAGATAAAGAATTTGGTCAAACCCAGCTAAGAAAAATACAGCAGCTCTTTCAAAACCCTGTTACAGAGGAATCTTCATTTTCTCCAATTGCAAAGGATTTTGACTGGCTAATATGGGTGGGTTTAAGACCAGGAGTTAAAGATGCAGCAGGAGAAACTGCTGTGGAAGCCATTGAGGATCTGCTGGAAATAAAATTTCAAAAAGGTGAATCAATTTACACTTCCAAGCTTTATGAAATAAAAGGAAAGCTAAAAAGAGATGAAGTGGAAAAGATAGCAAAAGAGCTTCTTGCAAATGACCTTATACAACAGTGGCGCGTATTTTCAAAAAAACAATGGGATCCAGAAAATGGAATCGGTTTTGTCATTCCAAAGGTTGTCTTAAGACATGTGCCTGAGGTAAAAACATTTTACATAAGGACAGACGAAGACTTAGAGAAAATCTCTTTTGAAAGAAATTTGGCACTTCACGAAAAGGATATCCCTGTTATCAGAAAATATTTCTCAAACCCAAAGGTCTTGGAAGAAAGAAGAAAAATTGGGCTTGATCTTCCTACAGATGTAGAGCTGGAATACATATCCCAAGCCAGAAGTGACCACTGCAATCATAATACCTTCAAAGGGCTTTTCAGATATAAAGACCTTTTTACAGGGGAACAATTTCAGATAAATAACCTCTTTAAGACCTGTATCGAAGAGCCTACTGTAAAGATTCAAAAAGAAAAAGACTGGGTTGTTTCTGTTCTCTGGGATAACGCAGGGGTAGGAAGGTTTGATGAAAAACACCTTTACAGTATAACAGGGGAAACACACAACAGTCCGTCTAACATGGAGGCGTACGGAGGTGCGCTTACAGGTATTGTTGGGGTCTACAGAGATCCTATGGGAACGGGAAGAGGTTCTAAGATAATATGCGGGGCATATGCTTTTTGTGTTGGTCCAAGAGACTACAGCGGCCCTTTAAGACCAAAACTTCACCCAAAAAGACTGCTGGACGGCGTTATTGAAGGGGTAAGAGATGGAGGAAACAAAAGCGGGGTTCCCACTGTGTATGGATTGCTGCTTTTTGACGAAAGCTTTATCGGAAAATGTCTTGTGTTTGTGGTTGCGGTAGGGATCATGCCATCTGAAATCAAAGGAAAACCTGCTCATCTAAAGGACATAAGACCCGGGGATCTTATAGTCATGGCTGGAGGAAGAGTGGGAAAGGATGGAATTCACGGGGTCACTGCTGCATCAGAAGAATACAGCGAACACACACCTGCAGGTCATGTACAGATAGGAGATCCCTATACCCAGAAAAAACTGCATGACTTTCTCATAGAAGCAAGAGACCAAGGCTTGATCTCTTTTATTACAGACTGCGGGGGAGGAGGGCTTTCTTCTGCTGTAGGAGAGTCTGCCAGATTTACTAATGGATGCAGAGTGGATTTGGATAAGGTTCCGCTGAAGTATGAAGGCCTTGACCCTTGGGAGATCTGGGTATCCGAATCACAAGAAAGGATGGTTATTGGGGTAAGACCAGAAAACATAGATAAATTTTTACAGCTTTCTAAAAAACATGCTGTAGAAAGTACTGTAATAGGTGAATATGACAGCTCTGGCTATCTGAAGCTGTACTACAAAGGGAAGCCCTGTGCTTACATAAGTATGGATTTTATAAAGAGCGAATTTCCTCAGTGGGAGTTTGATGCAGAGTGGATTCCTCCTGAAGCAAGAGGCCTTTTTGAGCCGGTAATAGATGAACCAGAAGAATATGGAACAATCTTAAAAGAACTCCTTTCAAGACCAAACATATGTGCAAGAAACTGGATTATTAGGCAATATGATCATGAGGTGCAGGGAGGAAGCGTGATAAAACCACTCGTAGGAAAAAGAAGAGATGTCCCATCCGATGCTGCTGTAATAAGACCTGTTCTTGAAAGCACAAGAGGCTTTGCTATAACTCAGGCTCTTAATCCCTTTTACTCCCTTATAGATACATATCATATGGTAGCAGTCACAGTAGATGAAGCTGTAAGAAAGATCATATCTGTTGGAGGAGATCCTTTACACATAGGAGGAATTGATAACTTCTGCTGGCCAAACATCCAGTATGACCCTAAAAGGAATCCCGACGGCAAGTATAAGGCTGCGCAACTTGTAAGAGCATGTTTAGCGCTAAGAGATATATGTTTGAAATATGGGATTCCCCTTCTTTCAGGAAAGGATAGTATGTACATAGATGGAAATCTGCAAGGCCCTTTTGGAGAAAAGAGGAAGGTTTCAGGCATTCCAACAATGATGTTTACAGCCTGCAGTGTAATAAAAGACATAAGAAAATGTGTAACAATGGATGCCAAAGAAGAAGGAGATGTGGTTTACATACTGGGAAAAACAAAAGATGAACTCGGAGCAAGTGAGTACTACCAAATGATGGGATATGTAGGACTAAATGTACCAAAAGTAATTCCAGATGAGTTTTGGAAAACTTATCTGAAGGTGGCTGAAGCGATAGAAAAAGGGCTTATATCCTGCTGTCATGCTGTTGGAAGAGGAGGACTCGGAGTGCATCTCGCTTTGATCTCTATGGCAGGAGAGTCTGGGTTAGAAATCAGCATTGAAAAGATTCCTCAGGAAAAAGGACTTTTGCCAAGCAAGGTCTTGTTTTCAGAATCCGCGGGAAGGCTTATAATAACTGTGCCTTCTGAAAAGAGAAAAGAGTTTGAAAAGCTGTTTTCAGAAGTAAACGAAATAGAGGCAGTAGGAACTGTTTGTTCTGGCAGAAGATTCAAGATAAAATATCTTAAAAAGACCCTTATAGACGAGGATGTAATAGAGCTAAAAAAGGTTTGGAAGAAAAGATTTGAACATCTTTTAAAGGAGGTGGACCCAAATGAGGATCGGAGTGGTAAGTGACACTCACGGTTATACAGAAAACCTCAAAAAAGCCGTGAGAATACTTTCTGAGATGAACATAAACCTGCTCTGCCACTTAGGAGATAATTACGATGATATGAAAAAGGTGGACTTGCCTTCAGGGATAGAGTTGATTCAGGTTCCTGGGGTCTTTTCTGAATACTACAAAAACCCAGACATTCCAAACAGACTGATAATGCAATGGAAAGGACGAAAATTTCTACTTACCCACACACGCACTGCTCACGAAAATGATTTAAAGGAAGACCCGGATCCTGAACAGCTTTTGGAAAAAGGAGAAATAGATGCCGTCCTTTACGGGCATACCCATATTCCAGCCATAATCATGGAAGGAAAAAATCTTCTTTTCAATCCAGGTCACCTGAAAGACGAAGACAAAAAGGGATTTCCTCCCACATTTGGCCTGATTTTAGTAGAAGAAGATCACATAACTGCTCAGATACTTGAGCTTAACAGCAAAAAAACACTCTATCAGGCAAAGCTTGTTCTTCCTGCATAAAAAACATGATCAGGATAAAAGGGGCAAGGCAAAACAACCTGAAAAACATCAGTATAGACCTGCCTCTATATAAGGTTATCGCGGTTACTGGAGTAAGTGGTTCGGGAAAATCCTCCTTTGCATTTGATACCCTCTATGCAGAAGGACAGAGGCGTTATATAGAAACATTTTCCCCATATGTGAGACAATTTATGGAAAGGCTTGATGCCCCGAATGTTGAGTCAATAGAAAACATTCCTCCTGCCATTGCAATAGACAGAAAATTCCCTGTGAGAACCTCAAGATCTACTGTTGGCACAATGAGTGAGATAACAGACTATGTAAAACTTCTTTTTCCAAGAATAGCAAAGCTTTTTTGTGAAAAGTGCGGAAGAGAGGTAAAAAGGGACACCCCGGCTCAGATATGGAATGAGGTGAAGAGGGAAGTTGGAAAAAGGCTGATAATATGCTTTCCATTGGAAGGACTTAATAAAGAAAAGAGAAAAGAACTAATTTCACTTGGATTTACCAGAGTATATGAAAATGGCAACATATTAGAACTTAACGAGAATTTCACCTCAAAGAAGGCCTACATAGTTGTAGACAGAACAAAGATTGTTCCAGAAAAAAGAGAAAGGATAGTAGACTCCTTAGAACAGGCATTTAGGTTTGGAAATGGAAAAGCAGATCTGTTCTTAGAAGAAAAACATCTTTCTTTTAGTAATAGGCTTGAGTGTAGCTACTGTAAGATAAAGTACAGAGATCCATTTCCTAATCTCTTCTCGTTTAACAATCCTGTTGGCGCGTGTGATGAATGCAAAGGATTCGGAAAGATAATTGATATAGATCTGGATCTGATAATACCTGACAAAAATAAATCCCTCATACAAGGTGCTATTAAACCTTGGGGAGACTTCAAACAAGGAAGAGAAGAATTTTTTGACCTTATGGAGTTCTGCAAGAGACACAATATCCCCACGAATGTGCCATTTAAAGAACTTTCAGAGGAACAGAAAGAAAAGATAATAAATGGAACAAGAGACTTTTATGGAATAAGAGGTTTTTTTGAATGGCTTGAGACAAAAAAGTACAAAATGCATGTAAGAGTATATCTTTCAAGGTATAGAGGATATGTAGTATGCCCAAAATGTAACGGCACAAGATTTAAAAAAGAGGCTCTCCTTTACAGGATAAACGAGTTGAACATAGCCCAGATATATGCATTGAGTATAGACAAGGCAAAAAGATTCTTTGAGGAAATAAAGGTCTCGCCCTTTGACAAGGCAAGTCAACTGATACTGAGTGAAATAAGAAGCAGACTTTCTTATCTTCAGGAAGTAGGCTTAGGCTACCTTACCTTAGACAGACAATCGAGAACGCTTTCAAGTGGAGAGCTACAGAGATTATCTCTCACATCTGCTCTTGGAGCAAATCTTGTGGATTCTCTGTATATATTAGATGAACCGAGTGTGGGACTTCATCCAAGAGACACATCAAGACTTACAAGCATACTGAAAAAGCTTAGAAATCAAAGAAATACAGTGATTGTGGTGGAACACGATCCTGAGCTCATCAAAAACTCTGACATAGTACTTGATCTTGGCCCTGGTGCAGGAGATAAGGGAGGGAAGTTGGTCTACTTTGGCCCGCCCGAAGATATGAAAGAAGGACTTACTGCAGAATATTTAACTGGCAAAAGGAAGATCCCCATTCCTAAAAGCAGAAGAACTCCAGTAGGTTATATACATATAAAAAAGGCATCCGAACACAATCTAAAAAAAATTGATGTAAGGATTCCGTTAGGGGTTTTTGTCTGTATTACAGGTGTAAGTGGTTCTGGAAAGTCCACATTGGCAGAAGATGTTCTTTACAAGGGTATAAAGTGGCTAAAAGGAAATCATCAAGAAAGACCCGGGAAGTTTGAAGAAATAACCGGAATCGCCCAAATATCAGATGTTGTGCTTGTGGATCAGAGTCCAATAGGAAGAACTCCGAGAGGAAACATACTCACTTACACTAAGGCAATGGATCCCATAAGAAGAATACTTGCACAGACCTCATCTGCAAAAGAAAAAGGACTTACCCCATCTCATTTTTCTTTCAATGTTCCGGGTGGAAGGTGTGAAACATGTAAAGGAGAAGGCTACGAAAAAGTTGAAATGCAGTTTCTTTCTGATGTCTTTATAAAGTGCCCTGACTGTAACGGGCTCAGATATAAAAAAGAAATACTGGAGGTAGAGTACAAAGGAAAAAATATAGCGGACATATTTTCTATGACAGTGGATTCGGCTATCCAGTTCTTCAAAGATGTACCAGAGGTAGTTGAGCTGTTAAAAATAGTTTCAGATGTAGGACTTGGATACCTAAGACTCGGCCAGCCTATAAATACACTTTCTGGCGGCGAAGGACAAAGGCTTAAGCTTTCAAGGTACTTGAAAGAAAAAGGGAAAAACATCCTTTTTATACTCGACGAGCCTACCACTGGACTTCACTTTGAAGACATAAACAAGCTGTTAAAGGTGTTAAACAGGATCGTAGATGCTGGAAATAGCCTTGTTGTAATTGAGCACAACTTAGATGTCATAAAATCAGCGGACTGGGTAATAGACCTCGGACCAGAAGGAGGGGAACAGGGAGGCACTGTAGTTGCAGAAGGAAGGCCCGAGCAGATAATAAAAGCCAAAGATTCTTACACAGGAAGATTTCTTAAAAAGAGTCTCGAAAACTTTTACAAAAAAGAACAAAAAAGAGAAAAGGAAGAAGCTCTTAGCCCGCCGTTTATATTTGTAAAAGGTGCCAGAGAACATAATCTGAAAAACATAGAGCTTTCTATACCAAGACAAAAGCTTGTAATTGTCACGGGGGTTTCTGGATCTGGAAAATCAACCCTTGTATATGATGTACTCTTTTCTGAAGGACAAAGAAGATACTTAGAGTGTCTCGCACCCTATGTAAGACAGTACATAAAGATAATAGAAAGAGCTGATGTGGATTTTATCTCGGGTCTTCCTCCTACGGTTGCGATTGAACAAAGGATCAGTCAGGCAGGAAAAAGATCTACCGTAGGAACAATAACTGAAATATACCATTTCTTAAGATTACTCTACTCAAATCTCGGAAAGAGACACTGTCCGGTATGCGGAAAAGCTCTTGAAGTGGTAAGTGAAGAGTCAATAGTGAAAAAGATAATAGAAACCTACAAAGGAAAAGAAGCTTTACTTCTCGTGCCGAAGGCAATGAGAAGAAAAGGGGCGTACAAGGAGCTTCTGTCAAAGGCCTACAAAAGAGGGATCAGAAAAGCAAGGATAGACGGGATCTTTTTAGAGATAAAACCAGATATGATGCTCGAAAGATACAGAGAGCACAACATAGAACTCGTCTTAGGAGAAGTTCCTGATAAGGGAGCAGAGGAGTTTATTTCAAACGCCATTAAAGAAGGGAACGGAACGGTTATACTCTTAGATAGAGACGGAAAAGAGCAAATATTTAGCACTAAAGGGATATGCCCTGAATGTGGGACAGGATTCAGAGAGCTTGATCCCCTTCTCTTCTCCTTTAACAGCAAATACGGAGCGTGTAAGCTTTGCGATGGACTCGGGAGATTGAACGGAAAAGTATGCCCTGAGTGTAATGGAAGCAGGTTAAACAAAGAAGCTCTTTCTGTAACCCTGTATGACTATTCTATCTGGGATATGACAAGAATTACTTCGGAACAGCTTTACGCACTTCTAAAAGAGATCCCTTTCTCTGACAGAGAGCTCAAAGTGGCAGAACCCATACTGAGAGAAATATTTTCCAGACTCAATTTTATGAAACAGCTTGGAATCTCTTATCTTACACTTGACAGAAGTGCCGATACCCTTTCTGGAGGAGAAGCTCAGAGAGTAAGGTTTTCTGCTCAACTTGGTTCAAATCTTACGGGAGCTTGTTATATCTTGGACGAACCAACGATAGGACTTCATCCAAGAGACAACAAAAGACTCATCGAGGCCTTAAAAAGACTGAGAGACAAAGGAAATAGCCTAATTGTTGTTGAACACGACAGTGACATGATAAAAAACGCAGATCATATAATAGACATGGGACCTGGCCCAGGGATACATGGAGGAAGAATTGTTGCTCAAGGAAACTTAGAGGAAATAAAAAAAGCAAAAGATTCTATTACGGGAAAACTTATTGACACAAAAGCCAAACTTACCTCCAAACTAAGACCGTACAAAAACAAGCCGTTTTTAAAAGTAGTCGGAGCATATGAACACAATCTTAAGCAGATAGACGCAGAATTTCCTCTTGGTACTTTTATCTGTGTCACAGGAGTTTCTGGATCTGGAAAATCGACTCTTGTAAAGGATGTCTTGTTAGAAGGGCTAAAGCAAAAGCTTGGAAAACAAAGGCTCACCGTAAAGTGTAAGGATATAATTGGATGGAATTATATCGACAAGGTTCTGGAAGTAGATCACAAGCCCATAGGAAACACTCCGAGATCAATTCCTGCCTCTTACATAGGAATACTCTCTTACATAAGAGAGCTTTTTGCCAGCGTACCTGATTCAAGGGCAAGAGGTTACGGACCGGGAAGATTTTCATTTAATGTAAAGGGAGGAAGGTGCGAAACATGTAGAGGATTCGGTTACATAAAAGTGAGTATGAGTTTTCTTCCGGATGTCTATATCAAATGTGAAGTATGCAATGGCACAAGATTTAATGCTGATACCCTTCAGATTAACTACAAAGGAAAAAATATAGCACAAGTGCTTGACATGACATTTGAGGAAGCAATGCAGTTTTTTTCTTCTATTCCACAGCTCAAAAAACGCATCTCACTTGTGTGTGATGTAGGGCTCGGATACCTGAGACTCGGACAACCCAGCCCGACTCTTTCTGGAGGGGAGGCGCAAAGAATAAAGCTTGTGAAAGAGCTTTCAAAATCTTCGAATGAGCATACTCTCTATGTACTGGACGAGCCCACAACCGGTCTTCATATAGCAGACATAAAAAAGCTGTTAGAGACATTGCAAAGAATCGTAGAAAAAGGAAACACGGTCATCGTAATAGAACACAATCTTGAAGTTATAAAAGAAGCAGACTACATAATAGATCTTGGCCCTGAAGGAGGGGAAAAAGGAGGAAGTATAGTTGCTACTGGTTCTCCCGCAGAGTTTTTAAAACTTAAAAATTCTTATACTGCAGATGCTCTAAGAGAGTATTTACTGGCGGGCAAATAGCCCGCCCGATTTTATTCTAATGTATAGCTTTGACCTGGCTCAAGCACTATTACTTCTACTTCTGGGGCAATCTGTTTCGCCAGTTCTACAAAGCGACTCGCATCTTGTTCAATAATAGGAAATGTCTTGTAGTGCATAGGTATAGCTTTCTTTGGCTTGAGTAATCTTAGAGAATGCGCTGCTTGATAAGGATCCATTACAAAGACGCTTCCTATTGGAATGAGCGCAAGGTCTATATTGTAGAGTTCTCCTAAAAGCCTCATCGATTCAAATATTCCCGTATCTCCTGCGTGATATATAGTCTTTCCGTCTTCGAGCTTTATTATAAATCCTGTGGGAGCAGCTGTTTCTGAGGAATGGAGCGCCTGAGTCATAGTTATGGTTATCCCTTTTATTTCAGCGCTGCCGCCTATGTTCATCCCATACCCACCAAATACTATGTTATCAGCAGAAAGGCCCATTTCTGACTGAAGTTTCCCTGCAGTCTCAGGAGCTACCACAATCGTTGCGCCCGTGTTTTTAACGATATCCACGGCATTTCCCATATGATCAAAGTGATCATGAGTAACAAGAACAATATCAGCCTCTTTTATGTCTTCCAGTTTTATAGGACACAGAGGATTGTCTTTGATCCATGGATCAATTACTATTGTTTTCCCTTCAGGCGAATTGATAATAAAGCCTGCATGACTTAACCATGTTATTTTTGCTGCCACAACCTCACCTCCTTATAATTCTATTTCACACATACCATAACTATCTGGCCAGGAAATATCTTACTATTTCTGCTCAGGTTATTTATCTTGAGAAAAACAGACAAACTCATTCCAAATCTTTTTGCTATATCGTAAGGGGTATCTCCCTTCTTAACTCTGTAAGGGGATAACTTGAGGCTCTTTTTCTTATCAGATATGTGAACCATACTTGTTGGAATGTATATAACCTGCCCTATCTTAAGATTATGACTTTTCATCCCGTTTAACGCCATGATTTCCTTTGTAGTCACCCCAAATCTTCGAGCAATCTTCCAAAGGGAATCGCCTTTTTTAACCGTATACCTCAGCCCTTTTTCGTCATAGACAAGCAGGGTTGGGGAAGACGGGGTAGTGTATATCCTTTTTCTACCTACAGGAATCTTAAGAATCTTTCCTTCTCTTAACAACCTGCTGTTCCTTAAATTATTAAGCCTCATTATCGCCCTGACGCTTGTGTGATACCTTCGTGCTATCAACCACAAGCTTTCCCCTTTTCTAACCCTGTGTCTTATGTAATACGGAACCCTTGGCTTCCATGTGGGTATCTCGTCCAATTTTGCAAGAAGAATCTTACCTTTTCCCTTAGGAACTTTTAAAGGATAGGGTTCGTCAGGAGGGGTGCAGTTCAATCTTAACTCTGGATTGAGCTCTTTAAGGATCTTGTAAGAAACGCCTATGTATTTTGCTACTGTCATAAGATGAACCTGTTTGTCTACTGTAACCACATCGGTTTCTATTGGAGGATCGGGTTTCGGAAGTTTAAAACCATACTTTTCTGGATCATTTATTATGTGAAGCACCGCCAAAAACTTTGGTACATAGAAGGCGGTCTCTTGTGGAAGAAGAGGATAAAGGTCCCAGAAGTCGTCCAGATAGTTTATCTTTTGAGATCTTATGCACCTTAAGACCCTTTCTTCTCCACAATTATAAGCTGCCAAAGCAGTGGTCCAGTCCCCAAATATCTGGTGAAGCTCCTTTAGATAAGCTATAGCGGCATCTGTAGATTTTTCTGGATCCATTCTTTCGTCCACCCACCTGGTTCTGCTCAGACCAAACTTATATCCAGTGGATGCTATAAACTGCCAAAGCCCAAGTGCTCTTGCCTTTGAAAGAGCCCTTACTGTAAAGCCGCTTTCAATGAGAGGCAACCACGAAAGTTCTTCTGGAAGGCCAGCTTCTTTCAGTTTTTTGAGAATCATGGGCCTGTATCTTCCAGAACGCTTGTAAGACTGAATAAAAAACCTTCTCTCCGTTGTTTGAAACATGGTGATTGCCTGTTTTACATATTTGTTCATCACTAAGGGGATCTCTTTTCCATTTCCTGTAGCTGTAGTAAATTTCGAACTGTATATCTC
This sequence comes from uncultured Desulfobacterales bacterium, assembly GCA_964393645.1. Taxonomy (GTDB): domain Bacteria; phylum Desulfobacterota; class DSM-4660; order Desulfatiglandales; family JALVZP01; genus JALVZP01. The sequence goes on from CAYMUI010000051.1 coordinate 35,691, forward strand.
AACTATTCTTCTTGCTATAGTGATTCTGAGATCATCTCTCTGTTGTATTATGTCTGGATCATCTGTTTTTATCTTTAAAATAAGAGAATATGCTTGATCCAAGGTCTCCAATGCCATGTCTATTTCGCCTCTATTCCAAAGCTCGTTTGCTGTTTGACAGAGTTCAAGTGCCGAATCCAACAGCTTCTGATTAGAAAAAGCCTTTTTTTCGGTGCTCTTTTGCTTTTTTTCTTTTTTAGTAACATTTTCTTTTTCAGTAACATTTTCTTTTTCTACCTTCTTTAAATTAGCGGTTGTCTGTATCTGTGGCGGTTCAGCAGGCGGGATGCAATCCTTTTGTACGGGCAATCTTAAAGAAACCTCTTTCTTTTCAGTAGCACAGCCAAAAATCAGAAAGACAGATAACAGCACTACAAAAAAAGATCTCTTCATAATAACCACCTAAAAATTTTGTAAAATCATAGGGAAAAATGACCTGATTAGTCAAGAAACATTTTTTCAGATTTTTTTAACTGCAAAATAGACATTCAGCTTCTACAAATTTATACTTAGGGTGCAAACTGATACAGAGGAGGAAAGAATGCAAAACCATTACCTTCCTACATGTGCGTCCTGCCCCTTTAAATGGGCAGATAGAGTTTGCAGAAAGCCGGGAGGAAGATACCCTGAAAACTGCCCCACTGTGTTAAAAAAAGAACTGAGCAAAAAGGCTTATACATTGCTGAAAGAAAAAGGACTCTTTGAGTTAGCGAGGCAATCTGCCATACAGGAAGGAGAAGGATATACGAACAAAGAAAAAGGCTATGAGCACCTGAGACCTATAAAACCAAGAATTCAGGAAATCTGGGAATTTGCAACCAAAATGGGATACAAAAGACTCGGACTTGCTTTTTGTGTAGGACTTAGAGCCGAAGCAAAAGTAACAGAATCGCTGCTAAAGAAAAAAGGTTTTGAAGTAGCCTCTGTAGCGTGTAAAGTGGGATGTGTTCCAAAAGAGGAATTTGGGCTTAAAGAAGAACAAAAAATAGCCCCCGGCTCTTTTGAGTCTGTATGCAATCCTGCACTTCAGGCCTTAATCCTAAACGAAGTGGAGACAGAACTAAATATTCTTTTAGGTCTGTGCGTTGGTCATGACACCATATTTCTTGAGTTCTCTGAAGCACCGTGTACTGTTCTTGCGGTAAAGGACAGAGTATTAGCTCATAACCCCCTGGCAGCAGTATATCATATAGATTCTTATTACAGGTGGCTTAAGGAGTAAACATGAGTTTAAAGAAAATAATGGCAAAGATATGTGACATGTGTCCTTTGTGTAGATTTGCTCGAAAAAATCCTGACACTTGGCTTGGAAAAGTACTTTTCTGGCATGGAAAGTGGTGCCCATTTTGGAAGGCATGGCAACAGAAGTATAAAAACTCTTGTAATGGGAGATAAAACGCTATAAAAAGAGTCAGGAAAGGTGGTCCGTATGATTCGTTTAAGAACCCCTCTTTCTGAAAAAGATGTAGAGATGTTAAAAGCAGGTGACTTTGTCCTTGTAACGGGTATTATATATGGAGCAAGAGATCTCGTGCATAATAAGTTCATGGAACTTATAGAAAAAGGAGAATCTCTACCCATCCCGCTTAAAGGACAAGTAATTTACTACACCGGTATCTCTCCCGCACCTCCGGGCAGAGTGGTAGGTGCTGTGGGACCTACCTCAAGTTATAGAATGGACAAGTATGCCTTAAAATTACTGCAACTGGGGGTCAAAGGGTTCATAGGCAAAGGTCCCAGAGCCGAATTTGTAAAAAAAGCACTTGTAAAACATAAGGCAATATATATGTCTGCAATAGGGGGAGCAGCAGCACTTCTTTCTAAGGCAGTAAAAAGAGCGAAGCTTATAGCATACAAAGAATTTGGGCCAGAGGCCTTGATGGAATTTTATGTAGAAGACTTTCCAGCATTTGTGGTAAACGACATATATGGAAATGATCTTTACATGGAAGGACAAAGGAAATACATGATTCTAAGATGAGAAACGCTGAAAAACACCTTATCTTTTGGATAATCACTCTTCTTATCCTTTTACCTTCTTCCATGTACCTGGGCTATAAATTTGGCTACAAAGATGCTTTAAAAAAAGCCACAACCGTGGAAGTAAAAACAAAGCAGGCTAAAAAAGAGAAAGAGAAGCTTTTTTTAGCAAAAAAAGAAAAAAAGGTTGTAAAACCGGGTGTTCAAAGGCCAGAAAAGAAAAAAGAGACACAACTCAAACCACAAAAACATATTATTTCATGCGAAGAAGCCAAAAACAATATTATAGACTTTTTATCCTATCTAAGCCGTAAAA
>CAYMUI010000052.1:0-2126 GCA_964393645.1 uncultured Desulfobacterales bacterium
TGGACAGCAATAAAGCTTCTTGAAGGTGATCAGCAGGTAAAGGAATGGCTCCGAGCTTTTCCTGAAGGAGAAAAGGTTATCCGTTTTGTTGAAAATGAAATTCCTAAGCTTGAGGAAAAGATAGGTGATGACATAGAAAGTTACATAATAGAGAGGAGATACGGGTTTATTTCAGGCCTTGTAAAGGAGTGTACAGAAAGGGTCCGGGCAATAGAGGAGAAACTCAGCATTTCAGATAGAATAGACAAGATCGTATTAAATAGGTGGATTGGAATTCCGCTTTTTCTATTTTTTATGTGGATTGCATTTAAACTTGTATTTAATATCGGAAGCCCTTTTTCAGACTACATTGATGAATTTTTTGGATCTCTTGGAACTCATGTAAAAGAAGCTATTGGCAAAAACTGGTTTTCCTCTTTTATAAGTGACGGGGTGATCTGTGGAGTTGGTTCTGTTCTCGTATTTCTTCCGAACATCATGATCCTTTTTCTGATAATAGGATTTCTTGAAGATTGTGGTTACATGGCAAGGGCAGCATTTGTAATGGACAGACTTATGCACACCTTAGGTCTTCACGGAAAATCATTTATCCCCATGATACTTGGCTTTGGTTGTAATATACCAGGAATTATGGCATGTAGAACCCTTGAATCTGAAAAGGACAGGATTTTAACTATCCTCATAAATCCTTTTATGTCGTGTTCTGCCCGGCTCCCCATATATGTGCTTTTTGCTGGGGCTTTTTTCCCAAAACACGCAAGTACAGTAATATTCATCATGTATGTGCTCGGAATAGCAGTTGCTATCTTTACAGCAATTATATTTAAGAATCTCTTCTTCAAAAAAGAGACAGCTCCTCTTATAATGGAACTTCCACCTTATCGTATGCCTACTTTGAAAAATATACTGATACACATGTGGGAAAGGTCATTCCTTTTTGTAAAAAAAGCAGGAACAGTTATCCTTATAGGTGTTATTCTTGTGTGGTTTTTATCCTCAATGCCTCCTGGTGTAGAGTATGCAAGCAAGAATAGCTGGATAGGATATCTTGGAAAGATTTTTGCTCCTATTTTCAAACCAGCAGGATTTGGGTTCTGGCAGGCAGCAGTAGCCCTTATATTTGGTATTCTTGCAAAGGAGGTTGTTGTCGGAACACTCGGAACCCTTTATGGAACTGAAGAAGAGGGTCTAAGCAAAGTGCTTCCAAAGTACTTTACAAAGCTGTCCTCGTTTTCCTTTATGGTAATGAGCCTTCTCTACATACCCTGCATTGCTTCCATAGGAACAATAAAAGCTGAGACGGGCTCGTGGAAATGGACAGCAGTGGCAGTTCTCTGGAGCATTTTTGTTGGATGGATACTTGCCGTTTTGTTTTATCAGATGGGAAGAATTTTTATTTAAAGTAAACCACATTTTTTTTGGTTTTGATGTTAAAATTTTTAACTTTGTTAAAAAAATAAAAAGGAGGGTGCCATGAGAAGATTTAAAAGGCTCTTTTCAGTTTTTCAAATTTTCTCTTTTGTTTTGTTTATGGGTTTATCTGTATGCATGGCAGAAGTTCAACCCGAATCAAAAGAGCTGAAACAGCTATACAAGCAGATAGAACTGCTTAGAAAAAGGGTGGAAGATCTTGAAAAGAGAATAAAACAAAGGGAAGCAAAAGAGAGGCAGTTAAGAAAAGAGATAGAAGAAGTGAAGGAGACAAAAGAACAGATAGAGCATATAAAGAAAAGGCTTGGAAACATATCCATACATGGAGGAGTTGTAACTTACTATCAAGCTGGTTCAAGTGCAGATATAAAGCTTGAGGATGGATGGAGGCATTTTGCCAATCCTGATGGTGCAGGATATGTAGCAGACATAGAGTTTAGCTGGAAGCCAACAGAAAAAGGTGAATTTTACATGAGGATACATGCAGGTGAAGGAAATGGAGCAGATGAGGGATTGGAAGATGCGGGAGCGCTATTTGCAGATTTAAACACCATAAATGATGATAATCCTGATGATTCAGAAATAGATGTACTTGAAGCCTATTATACTCAGAGCTTCTTTAATGAAATGCTTTCCATCTCCTTTGGCAAGACAGAGCCGTTTGTATTTGTAGATGACAATGAATTTGCAAATGA
>CAYMUI010000053.1:0-8461 GCA_964393645.1 uncultured Desulfobacterales bacterium
TTGGGCACATTATACATCTGGCGTTACATCTGGAAGTAACCTCTATTTGTACTATGTCAAACTTGGGATTACCCATAGCTTTACAAAGATATCAGAATAAATGAAAATTTTCTATCGAAATGAAACGCTTCATACTGCTGAATCCTATGCTCCATATCTGATCTGACACTGGGCTTCAGTTGTGGGAGTTTTAAAAGAAAAAGCTCTTTTAGAGCTTGACTGGATTGAGTATGAAGGTTTAGTAATAGATAACTTTTTAATTGAATAAGAGGTGTTAAGCTATGCCTCTAAATGAGATATTACCCAAGGCAATAAAACTGTGGCCAAAAAAAGAAGCGATAGTGTGTGGAAATACAAGACTTACCTATGAACAATTAGGCAAAAGAGTATTTTCACTATGCAAAGGGCTAAGTTGTGCGGGGTTAAAAAAAGGGGAAAGGATAGCAATATTACATGAAAATTGCCATAGATTCTTAGAGCTTTACTTTGCAACTGCTCATCTTGGAGCCATTCTTGTTCCTATAAACATAAGACTTTCTCCGAATGAAATCTCTTTCATATTAAAAGACAGTGGCGCTTCTTTTCTCGTGGTTCAAGAAAAATTTAGAGACAAGATTCCAGATCAAATAAAAGTTATTTGGAGTGAAAGTCAGTATGAAGAACTGATAGACAGACACGAACCAGAAGTTCCAGATGTGGAGGTTAAGGATTCAGATATAGCTCATCTCTATTATACAAGTGGAACTACGGGGAGACCAAAAGGGGTTATACTTACAAATAAAAATGTAAAGATACATGCTCTTGGGACAATAGCCGAGCTTCAGCTTACAGATTCAGACAATTGGATCCACGCTGCTCCCATGTTTCATCTTGCTGATGCGTGGGCAACATTCTCCATCACTTGGGTGGGAGGAAAGCATGTATTTGTGCCCGTGTTTGACGCGGGATCGGTATTAGAACTTATACAGAAGGAAAGGATCACCATAACAAATCTGGTTCCTACCATGTTAAATATGATGGTAAATCACCCTGATGTAAAAAGATACGACTATTCAAGTCTGAGAGTTTTAATGAGCGGAGGAGCACCGATAGCACCTGAACTGGTAAAAAAGATAGTCGACACTTTTGGCTGCGATTACATTCAAACCTATGGCATGACAGAAACGAGCCCCTATCTGACTCTGTCTGTTCTAAAAGAACACTTGAAAAAGCTCTCTCCTGAAGAGCAGCTCAAATACAAGGCAAAGACCGGCAGAGAGTTTATTACGGTAAGCCTCAGGGTAGTGGATGAAAATGGCAGGGATGTAAAGAAAGACGGCAAACAGGTAGGTGAGATTATAGTAAAAGGAGATACGATTACGCCAGGATATTGGAACATGCCAGAAGAGACAAAGGAAGCGATTAAGGACGGATGGCTTTACACCGGGGATCTTGCTACTATAGATGAAGAAGGATATGTACAGATTGTGGATAGAAAAAAGGACATGATAATTACTGGCGGAGAAAATGTGTATTCTACAGAAGTAGAAAATGTCCTCTATATGCATCCTGCTATTTTAGAAGCGGCGGTGATAGGGGTGCCCGATGAAAAATGGGGAGAAGCCGTGAAAGCTGTCGTGGTCTTAAAAAAAGGATACGCAGTAACTGAGCAAGAAATAATATCTTTCTGCAAAAAACATTTGGCTCACTATAAGGCACCCAAAAGCGTTGATTTTGTAGATTCCCTTCCCAAAACAGGTTCAGGAAAGATATACAAGAAAGGACTTAGAGAAAGATACATTAAAAAGGGGGCATAAAGCCCCCTTTTATCCTTAGAACAGACCTGTCACCTTTCCTGTCTCTGGATCTACATCCACTCTTCTAAACGCTGGATTTGATCCTGTACCAGGCATTAAGCTTATAGTACCTGTCATCGGGCAGAGGAATTTAGCACCAGAGTAAATCAGTATGTCTCTTACAGGAAGAACCCACCCCTTTGGCACCCCTTTAAGTGTTGGGTCATGGCTGAGGCTGAGATGTGTTTTAACCATCATGATAGAATAGTCTTTATACTTCGGGTCTGATTCTATCATCTTTGCTTTGGCTTCTGCTTCAGGTGTCCATGTAACCCCGTCTGCACCGTATACCTCTTTTGCTATGATTTCTACCTTGTCTCTAAGTTTCATATCCATCGGATAAAGGAACTTAAATTCATTTTCTTCCTCACATGCATCAATTACTGCATCGGCCAGCTCCAGTGCTCCTTCGCCACCATATCTCCAGTGATTTGAAACAGCACATCTTGCTCCGGCCGCTTCTGCTGCTTTTCTGACAGCTTTGATTTCGTCCTCAGTGTCAGTATGAAATGCATTTATGCATACCACAGGATTTATCCCTGCTTTTCTGATAATGTTGATGTGGTGAACCAGATTTTCACATCCTTTTTCCACCAGCTCTACATTCTCCTTGGTGTATTCTTCTGGAAGCGGGACACCGGGGACAACCTTTGGACCGCCACCATGCATCTTAAGTGCTCTTATGGTTGCTACCAGAACCGCTACATGAGGTTTAAGACCACTTAATCTGCACTTCACATTCCAGAACTTTTCAAATCCGATATCAGCTCCAAATCCGCTTTCTGTTACATGATAATCGAACATCTTAAGTCCGATCCTGTCAGCTATTATAGAGGACTGACCCACTGCGATATTTGCAAACGGTCCGGCATGTATCATCACGGGCTGGTACTCTATTGTACAGCAAAGGGTTGGATTAATCGTATTTCTCATCCATGCTGCCATAGCATTTCCAACTTCCAGATCTCTGGTGGTAACAGGTTTTCCGTTTCTGTCAAATGCTACTGTGATGTTGTTGAGTCTTTCTTTAAGATCTGCAAGATCTTTTGCAATAGCCAGTATTGCCATGCACTCAGAGCTCACAGCTATGTCAAATCTGCTTTCCATTGTATAACCATCCATTCTTCCACCAAGCCCGATTACTATATGCCTGAGTGCTTGGGCACAAAAGTCTATAACCCATCCCATCTGAACCCTGGTAGGATCAATGTTAAGTCTTGGCTTGCCAGACAGTCTTAACAACTTCTCGTCATCGTAGTTTCTTTCATGTTGCATTCTTGCTGTCAGAGCTACCATTGCAAGGTTGTGAGCATTCATTATGTCGTTTATATCTCCTGTAAGTCCTAAGGAGAACTCTGTCATCGGGATGAGAAGTGCATTACCTCCACCTGCTGCTGTACCTTTTATGTTCATACTTGGACCACCAGACGGCTGTCTTAGGGCAGCCCCGACATTTTTTCCTCTCTTAGCAAGTCCTTCTACAAGTCCCAAAGAAGTGGTGGTCTTTCCTTCTCCAAGAGGAGTGGGTGTAATAGCTGTCACATCAATGTACTTGCCATCGGGTCTGTCGGCAAGTCTTCTGATGATCTTCAAGAAGTCCAGCTTGCACACTTTTCCCATCGGAATAATCTCATCTTTTTCAAGTCCTAATCTTTCCCTCCATTCTTCAGGGCTTGGCATATTTTTTTCTGCCTCTTCTGCGATCTGCCAGTCTTCCATTTTTGTTGGATCATAGGGCATGGCTTAGTACCTCCTTTCTTTTTTTTATTTTATCTGGCCCTTCCTACAAAGAACCTTCCCGGTAAGGAAGGCGTTATCCATTTACAGCAACAAGTAGGTGTAAAATGCAGTATCGTGCAGTGCTTACTTATGTGATCAATGATGTGGGTCACATCTTCATGCAGTATTCCTAAGTTTGGTTCACACACTATGTTTTTCATCCATGTTCTCCAGAGCCTGTCCTCCCAATCGTAGTTTTGAATGTGGAGCAGAGTAAAAGTTTCGGCATCTATAAAGAGCCTTCTTTTTTTGTAAACATAGCTTCTATCCAGAGAATCCACTTCTACCACATATACTGGCCTTCTTTCAAAACAATAGTATGTCTTACCAAGCCTTGGATAGTGTCTTGCATAACCGTAAGGAGCGGTAGATGGTAATAGATACTCTCTGAACTCTACGAGTCTGTATTTATTTGGGAATACCTTTGGAGAAAGCTTTTGCCAGTAGCTTCTGAAGTCTTCCCAAATAAGGTCTGCCCCAAGGAGAGGATCAAACAGGTCTGTTCCAGATACCCTTCTTACTCTTCTCATAGATGGGATGTACATCTTTGCAAGGTCTGGTTTGTGGGTGTCCAGATAGCGAACCCTGAACAGCAAGAATCCCTTTATGTCCTGAGGGTAACTGAAGTAGTTTACCATCCATTCAAATATACCCTCTTTGTTTTTGCCCCAAGTGGGCATAGGATCAATGTGTGTTCTTCCTGTTTGCCTAAAATACCATAGGTGGAAATGGTAAGTCCTGTCATACTTTCCATCTGGGCCATACAGGTCCCAGTACATAGGAGCAAATCTGAGACAATCTCCCACTATATCCACTTTGTCATGATTCCAACAGAGCTGAACTGCGGCAAGCTCTGGATTGTTTTTATCTGGTCTGGGAAACGGAGTGCCTGCAATCCAGCCTTGCAGAGTTACCCCGTCTTCTGCAATCTTACAATTTTTACTGTACTTTCTTGTAAATTCGATCCACCATCTATTCGGGTATATACTTCTTGTAGGCACTATTTCTATTTGTGGAAGTGGCATGTAACTTTTTGGATCAAGCCTTGCGTATATGTCTTCTGGCATAAGTTCTTTTAGGCCTGGGTACTGCTTGTAATTTTGTGTATTTATTATCATTCCTGGTTTTATTTCAGGTGCTATTTTGCCCACCAAGTCTGGCGCCTTAAATCCCAGCAGTTCATTCCATTCCTCTTGAAGTCCTTTTGCTCCTTTTGGATGAAGCTGTCTTTCTACTATATCAGGAGGCACTATTTCTTCAGTTGTAGGCCACTTCCAGTAATAGCCTTTTGTTTTCCACACCTTTCCATTCTCTAAGGGGAGCTCGAGCCTTCTGGGGGTCTTGTCCCTGTCACTTTCTACTGCGTAGTACTCGGTTTTTCCATCCCATGCCTTTTCTTTATCTCTCCATATGTGGGATACATACTTTCCTCTTCCAGGAAAATCCTCTTTTTTCATATCAGGATCTTCCCATGCAAAAAGATCCTTTGGGGAGCTAAAAGATACGGTAGAACTTAAACCTAATGCTCCCATATATTTCATAAATTCTCTTCTGGTAATCTCTCTCATACTGCTGCCCCCTTAATTAAAATTGATAGCTCATCTTTATATAAATTTCATCTCTGTCTGCCCAGTGGCCAAATTCTCTTCTGTAGTCATTTGATCCAGCAAACACAAATATCGCACCTATCTCTGGCCTCCAGTTGTTTCCATATTCAAACTTTATCTTTGGTTTTAGCCACCATGTACCGTATGTCCAATCTACAACTGCAAGAAGCTGAGGTTTTACAAAGTCATGAAAATAGCTTGTTCTTGTAAGTAAAGTTGAGTAGAACATGTCCTCTCTGGCTATCCAATCTGTGTAAGGACCAACATGAAGCTGATAGTCATCTGGATAATTGATTATGTGCCTGTGGAAGAACTGACCAGAAATGAAAAACTCTTTCTCTGGATTTAAAAACTTTATCCATACTGGCCAGTCAAAACCAAGCATGTAAGTAAGAATGTCTTTTTCGTCTTTTTTGTTTGGGGAAAGAGGATTTCCTGTAAAGGTGTTAAATAGATAATCATCTTGATAAAGCAGTTCCAATCTCAAGATCGGATTTGCCCAGCCCTTAAATATTTTTCTGAAGGAATACCACTCTCTGGTAGCAGTGATACCATAGGAATTTCCTTTGGGATACAGTTTTTTCACAATAAGAGTGCCTGTTGCCGGATTTACTCCCACAATTTCTACAGGCGGAACAGCTCCGTCCCAGAAGTTTCTATAACCTCTCCAGAAGTTGAAAGTAAGCCTTGTGTCCCATACACTTCCGATAAGCCTGAAACCCCATTCATTGTTATCAATCTGTCTGTCTGGCCTTGGATCTAAGATCTGAACCCCTCTTATTCCTGGAGGAAGGACAGCAGCATGAGGACTCCATATAGAGTTGTCATAAGTTCTGGGAGTTCTTATATCTCCTGGATTAAAAACAAACTCTATTGTAGGCTCCCATATAGGTCCTAAGGACTTTCCTCCAAAGGTATAGTCTACTTTGATCAGAAAAAGCGGAATACGGGTACTCTCGTAACCTTCATCAGAGTCTCTAAACAGGGCTTCTCTTGATAGGTCAAGTGGATTTATTATGTCACAAAGCCTAAGCCCGTCTGCTTGTCCCCAGGCAATCTGTTGCTTACCAATGCGAACTATCAGGTTTCCACTCATGTAGTTTATGTAAAATTCCCTTATTACATCGTATGGGGTAAGCTCTAAATGAAGAGGGGTATTGGATCTTTGAAACATCCTGTCTCTCCAGCTATCATTGTGTTTTTTCATGGTATAGATCCAATCCCCCATGAGTCTGTTTATCATTCTTATATGTATGTCCTGAGTGAGCCATATGGTTGTGTCTAAGTACAGGGTGAAATATGCGGAGTGAAGTCCGGGGTCATCATAATAAATTCCTCCCACTTTTTTGTCGCTATGGGCAGCAAAGCCAAATTCTTGGGAGATGTATCCTGTGATGTTTACTTCTTTACCAAATACAGAGTAGTCTAAGGCGTAAGATTTTGGAAGAGCAAGAAAGAAGATTGCCACAAAAATAGATACGAGCCTTAACCACATTTTACACCTCCAGTATTTTTCTTAGTTCTTCGGGCATCCGTACAATCTTTCCTTCTCTATTTAGACAAACATGTTGGGTATATCCCTTTGCCATAAGCTGGTTTTCTTCATTCAATATCTCATACTCAAATCTCATACTCGCTTTTTTCACATTAGATGGCCATGAGACAATGTTAAGCAGATCGTCATATTTTATGGGTTTTACAAACTTGCAGAACAGCTCTGTTACAGGCATGAAGTATCCCATCTCTTCCAGCTTCTTGTACGGAAGCCCTCTTTTCCTCATATATTCTGCTCTTCCCATCTCAAACCATCTGTGATATGAGCCGTGATTGGCCCACCTCATCTGATCGACATCACTGTACAGAACTCTCACTTGAGTAACAACCGCCTTTCCGTGCATCACTTCATCCCTCGGCTTGAGCACTATATTAAAAAAATAAATTACATGTCAACTACTGGGATGAACTTATCCCTTTCGGGGTTATCCATATCTCAAGTTTTGTGTTCCAACCGTGATCCTCTATTCTAACAACACACTCCTTATCTGGTTTGTCCATCAAAAGGATGTAAGGCCCGTACTTAAAGTACCCTACCAAGTTCCATCCGTTTTTTTGAAGTCCTACATAGAAAAAGTTAAATAGAGAAAGAGGTTCTACTCTGCCTTCAAAATGCATTATCCCGCCTTTTAAGTTAGCATACTCTACCAAGAAAGATTTATCTGTAATAAGTTTCATCTCTTTCGGTACCGGGATATCTTCAAAGTCATAGTAAGTGGTGTATTGCTTCTCTTCTGCCTTAGAGATTGGGGCGGTTCCTTCAGGTGGTTTTGGTTTTCTTTCTGCACAGGAAGTAAACGCCAGTAAAAGAAAAACACACATAAAAGTTGCCACAAGTTTTTTCATACTTTCCTCCTACTTCACTATCTTTTCGTAAGGCCATGCAGATACTCCACCGTCTAAGAAAGCCAGTTTTTCTTTGTCAAAGCCCTTTCCTACAAGGATTCTTACTGCTTCGTATCCTCTTAGAGATATCTTACATGTACATACTATCTCTTTGTCTCGTGGAAGCTCGTCTGCTCTTTCTCTTAGCTTTCCTAAGGGAATATATACTACATTCTCATATGGCAGTCTCATCTCTTCTACTTCCTGGGGCGTTCTAACATCTAAGATTACAAAGTCTTCTTTGGCGTCTAATTTCTTTTTCAGCTCTATAGGATTGTAACTTCTGGAAAGCCCATCCCTTTTATTTTGTATAATATTAGCTGCCACTATCAGGTTGTCCATAGCAGGAGAGTAAGGTGGTGAATAGGCCATATCTACATTCATTACATCGTCTATCGTGCTTTTTTTAGCTATAAGAGCCGCTACTGTATCAACCCTTGACAGAACATCTCCTTCACCTATTGCTTGCATACCGAGAATCCTTCCGGAATAAGATTCTGCGATGAGTTTTATTATAATGGGCTTGCTTTCTTTTATAAAATGGGGTCTATCTGGCCCTGGATTAATGCAACTGATTACTTCGTAGCCTTTTTCTTTGGCAGAAGCTTCTGTTAAACCTGTTCTGGCTACATTCAGCCCTAAGATCCTGACAATACCTGTGCCTGCCACACCCTCAAATCTTGTGTTTCTTCCCAAGATGTTATCAGCTATTACTCTTCCGTGCTTGTTGGCTGTGGATCCCATGGGTGCATAAAACTTTTCACCTGTAACCACATTGTAGACCTCTACACAGTCACCTCC
>CAYMUI010000054.1:0-18998 GCA_964393645.1 uncultured Desulfobacterales bacterium
GGGATAAATTTTCATAAACTGGGTATGGGTCTTATGTGGATAGCTCTTATTTTTACTGTTTGGTCAGGTCTTGACTATCTTTGTAAATTCAGGTCTGTTTTGGTAGAAAAAACAGATGTGTAGGAGAGAAAACCTCATTAAATACGAAAGTTTGCTTCAAACCATATGGAAAGAAAGTCTTCCTCTCATTGGAGAGCCTGTGCTTCGATTTGTATTCGATGCATCTTGGAAGAAGATTTCCTGTTCATTTGATTTTTTTAAAAATCTTAGACTTAATTATAACGATACAAACTTTATTAAATTGGACAACATTGATATACCAAAAGAAGAGATTGAAAAAGGATTACGAGCGTTAATTTTTGAGATATTGACTTTTTTCTACATCATGTGGGATGACATAATAATAAAGTATTTGTGTTCACACATTTTTAAAAACAAAAAGGAATTTTATGAATTTACCAGCTATTGTAATAATTGGTGATAAAGGAAATGAATTAGAAAGGTTTTTTAGAGAAAAAGGGCTTTGCTCCATTTATGTTAGGGATATAGATGAATTAAAGAAAAGGCTTTTAAATGAAGATGTAGCTATTTTATTAGTAGAAGAAAATTTAAAGACATCTTTTCTGCGAGATCTTATTTCATCTTGCTCCCCTAATACAAAAGTAGTTGTCTTTGGAAATGGATCAAAGTCAAACCTTTCTCATACAGGATATGAGTACATAAGATGGCCGAATAAGGATAAAAATTTGATTTTAAGATCTATAAAAATGGGAATATTAGAATATGCCTTTTTAAAGAATCGAAGGTTTTTTATAAAAAGAGCCTCTTTTAACAGGAAAGAGTCGTTAAAAAATTATCAAAAAATTGAAAATTTTTTTTATTTTTTGCAGATTTTCAGGTCTTTTAAAGATGAGCTGAATAGATGCGAAGATTTAAAAACAGCTGTAATTGTTTGTGAAAAATATATTAAAAAGATATTTAAATGTGATTTTTTTGGCTTAATAGTAGATTCGGATAACCAGAGATTTGATATATATGGATTTGGTAATTCTTCTGAAACAGAGGTGTTAGAAAATTTTTTACGATATCTCGTGCTCAGCTTTAGAATGTTATCAGGGATACAGACTCAGCATCTGGCCGAAGTTTATATAAACAAAAGAAAGAAATCTATTGATGTGCTTATTGACCCTAAATTTAGCTTAAATAATAAGACCGACATCTTATTCGGGATAAAATCTTATATGATATTTCCGATGATTTCGGGCACAAAAAATTTAGGATGTATTGCAGTAGGCAGTAAAGAGGAAGATACATTTGATATTAATGACCTGAGGATAATTTCTTTTATAGGATATGAGCTTGCACATGTGTTTGCAAATATAAAGCTTGTATTACATATCAAAGATATTTCTATAAAAGATGCTCTTACAGGCTTGTATAACAGAAGATACTTTGATGAAATATTGCAGCACGAATATTTAAGAGCTAAAAGGTACAATCTTCCCCTCAGTTTAATCATGATAGATATAGACTATTTTAAATCAATAAATGACAGCTTTGGCCACTTAACTGGTGATAGGGTTCTTCAAGAACTTGCAAAATTAATAAAGAATTCAGTACGGCAGGTAGATGTGGTTGCACGCTTTGGTGGAGAAGAATTTTCGATCATTCTTTTAAATACCTCTTTAGAAAAAGCCTCTAATATGGCAGAAAGGCTGCGGAGTATAATAGAAAAACACACAATGTTAATCGATGGAAACAAGATAAATGTTACAATCAGTGCCGGGATCTCAAGTATTAGAGATGACACCCTTTCAGAAAGAGAACTTGTTGAAGAAGCGGATATAGCACTTCTTGAGGCAAAAAGAAATGGACGTAATAAGGTGTATATGTGTCTGAGAAAAGGGATAATAAAAGAGGTTAAGGCAGAAGGGCTTAGAGAGAGAAGAAGATTTAAAAGAATTTCTACACACTTATGGATCAATTATATTCCATTACTTGTTAATAATGGTGAAAATATGATAAAAGCAATTTTAAAAAACATAAGTGAAGAAGGGATCTCTTTTGAAAGTTTTCAAGAGATAGAAAGAGATACCCTTCTTTTGGTAGATTTGGATATCCCATCAAGAAGTGGGAGAAAACAACATATAAAAGCTATAGCTCAGGTGGTCTGGAACAAAAAAGAGAAAGATAAAAACATAGTAGGAGCCCGCCTTATAACATTAGAACCATCTGTTAGGGATGTGATAAAGAGGTATGTAATAGAAAACCAAAGGGAAGAATAAGAAATATGAGGTTAGATATTTTATTAGCAGGAAAAAATGAACATTTGGAAATGATTTTCGCCAATTTATTTCATAATCATAGAGTTTATTACAGTTATAGTCTTACCAATGCTTTGTCTATTCTGGAAAGTAATCCGGTGGACATACTAATAATTCAATTTGAGCCCTCGGCTCTCAAATTTGTGAGAGAGGTCTTTTCCAAATATCCTGATATATGCTTGTTTCTATTGCTGAATAGAGGCGAGTTAAAGAATGCAATTTCTGAAATGGAAGATATCCTATTTGAATATGTAGAAACCCCTTGTTCTTGGGAAGAAATAGAGCAGAAGTTAAAATTGATTTTCGAGATGTGCAGACTCAAGAAGATTAATTATAGATTTAATTTGTTTAACATTATGACTCCTCACATAATTGAAGCCTTAAAAAATAACAGACTGGATAATCTCTATAAAGCAGTGATCAACTATCTGGAGAATATGTATAGAAATGCAATCTCTCTGATCTGCGAACATAAGGAAAAAAACCAGTTCGTCATAAAAGAGATAAGCGAAAAAGGTGAATATCTTTTAAGCAAAATAGGATATAAAAAAGGTTCCATATTGGAAATTCCTGATGAAGAAGTTGACTCTCTTTTAAATAGCCAAAAGATGTACTTACAAGATCTTTCTATAAGCCCTTTTATTGAGTTAAAGAAAGAAGGTTTTAAGAAATCTTTATTGTTTCCTCTAAGCTTAAATGATAAATTAAAAGGGCTTTTTATTTTTCTTTATCTGGAAGATTCAGATATAGAAGCCGAGGATCTGAATCTTTTTAAACAGCTTGCATCCAAACTCTCTTTTATAATTGATCATGTAGAACTTTCAAAAGAGATGAACAAGTTATCTAAAGATCTTAGGCAAAGCCAGGATATTATTATGCATCAGCAAAGGCTGAAAATCTTGGGGCAGATGGCAAGTGGTATCTCCCATGATCTGAATAACATAGTTTTTCCTATTATAGGTTTTACTGAACTGCTCTTAGAAAGGGAAACAGGTATTAGTAAGCAAGGGCGTAAGTATCTGTATCAGATACTGGGAGCAGCAGAGGACATAAAAAATATAGTGGAAAGGCTTAGGCAATTTTACAAAAAAAGAGAAGAGATAGAGAATGAATTGGAATGGGTAGATTTGAACGAAGTAGTAAGAGAAGTAATAGAACTAACCGAAGCAAAATGGAAAAAGACCCCTGTAGAGAAAGGTATTAACATAGAAGTAGAATGTGCATTGTCTCCGGACATAAAGAAAGTAAGAGGGGTAAAATCTGAGATAAGAGAAGCTTTAGTGAACCTCATATTTAATGCAGTAGATGCTCTTACAGAGGGTGGCAAGATTACCATTGCTACTCAGATGGATAAAGAAGCAGTAAAGCTTATCGTAAAAGATAATGGAATAGGAATGGACAAAGAGACTTTGGATCACTGTCTGGAACCTTTCTTTACCACGAAAGGAAAAAAAGGCACTGGACTGGGACTTTCTATAGTTTACGGGATTATGAATAGGCACGGTGGAAAAATAAAGATCCTAAGCGAACCGGGTAAAGGGACAGAGGTTATTCTTATATTCCCATACATATCGGGAGAGAAAAAAGAGGAGGAAACAAAAAAAGATAAAAAATTAGATGTGCTCAAGTCTCTTAAGATCTTATACATAGATGACGAATTGCCAGTTACAGCTCTTGTTAGAGACATATTATCTGCTGATAATCATGTAGTTGTTGTTGCAAATGATGGAGAGACAGGTGTGAAATTCTTTACTGAAAGTAAAGAAGCTGGAGAACCATTTGACATAGTGATCACAGATTTTGTTATGCCAAAGATGGATGGAGTGAAAGTCGCGTCTATTGTAAAGTCTATTTCTCCAGATACTCCTGTCATTTTATTGACAGGATGGGACTTGCCCAAAAGTCAACTGGGAGGTTATGTGGATCTGTTATTAAAGAAGCCTGTTTTTCCTTCGGAGTTAAGATCCGCAATTTCCCAGGTTTTATCTAAAAAGACAAAGACATAAGCTATGGCAAAGATACTTATTGCTTTAAATAATAAAAAGCACGGGGAAATATTAAAAGAATGGCTTGGAGATAGACACACCTGCTTTATATGTCCTGTAGATGATTCTGCGAAGTTAAAATCTAAGTTATTAAAGTTAGACTATGATCTGGCATTTATAGATGAAAAGGTTTTAAATGATCATCGTGAAGATATAAGAGAAAGAAAACTTAAGGAATATCCTGTCATACTACCTTTTATCTATATAAAATCCTCTCCTGAAGATGAAGACATAAGTGAACTGTGGGCAGTGGTAGATGAGATATTAAGAGCCCCTTTAAAAAAACTGGATCTGTATATGAGGGCTCAAAGACTTTTAAATTATAGAAAAATGACCCTGACTCTTCACTATATATCAGTTACTGAGCCTGTAAGCGGCTTCTTTGCATATAAGTATTTAATGATAATTGGTGAACAGGAATTCGAGCAGGCAAAAAGATATAACAGACCCTTATCTGTTATGTTAATGCACATAGATCAGTTTCCAAAGATAGTACAGAGTTACAAGCACTCTATAAAAGACGGGTTAATTCGAAGTATAGCTCAGAGGTGCTACTTGAAGATAAGATCAGCGGATATTCCTGGTAGATATGGAATTGATGAATTTCTCTTTATCATGCCCGAAACATCAGCAAAAAGTGCTGTAATCACGGCTGAGAGATTAAGGAAATTGGTCAGTGAAATGCCAATTATGGTAGATGGATATCATATATATGTGACAGCAAGTTTTGGAGTGGTGGAATTGAGTGAAAAAATTACTGATTTTACTTCTTTTATCAGTAAAGCTGAAGCAGCCTTAGAAATAGCCACAAAAAAGGGAGGTAACAGAGTAGAACTGTACATAAATGAAACAGCTTGACGAGTTAAAAAGAATACTAAGAAAAATTGATGGAAAAGGTTATAAAGCATATAAAGACATAGAAGGGGGTTATTACAATAAAAAATGGTTCCTCTTTATTGACCATGTTCAAGGCGATCCATTTGCTCCTGCTTCAAAGATAAGGATAAGGGTACCATTAGAAAAAACACGATTTCCAACCGAATTATTTAACAACAAGATTCGCAAAATTGCTTTTGAAGATTTTGTAAGCAGAAGAGCTGGTCGTATAATTTCTTCTATAAAAAGGGTAAAAGGAACAGGAAAAAGCGGTTTGATCCATATAGATACCGGTTTACAAGAAGTAATAGAGAGAACCTCGTGCAAGATTACAGATCAGTGGATAGAGCTAAGGTTATATGTTGGGCTTCCCGCACAAGGAAGAAAGATCCTCGCTCAAGAGGCAGAAAGGATGTTTTTTGAACAGATACCAAAAATAAAGGAAGAAGCCCTAACATGGGATAGATATAACAAAGATGACACATATGCCTTTATAGCATGTATAGAAAATCAAGAGTACATAAGAGATAGATTGAAAGAAAAAGGAATTGTCGCTTTTGTAGCAGATGGTTCTATACTTCCAAGAAAAAGCGGTAACACTCAACTTCCTATGGAAAAAAGAAAGGCGGTACCTTTTAGATCTCCTGATTCATTGAAAATAGTGTTTAAATTACTCCACCCTGTAAACGGTAAAAAGGAATTAAGCGGAATGGGTATTCCAGAAGGTGTTACTCTTATTGTAGGAGGCGGATATCACGGAAAATCAACCTTGATTCAAGCCATAGAAAGGGGAGTATATCCTCATATTCCAGGAGATGGCAGAGAGTATGTGATAACCATCTCCAGCGCTGTGAAAATAAGAGCAGAAGATGGTAGAAGGGTGGAAAATGTGGACATAAGCGCTTTTATAAATAATCTGCCAGGTGGTATAAGTACAAACCCTTTTAGTACAGAAAATGCCAGTGGAAGCACAAGTCAGGCAACTAACATAGTGGAAGCTATAGAGATGGGAGCAGAACTTCTACTCTTAGACGAAGATACCTCGGCAACAAACTTCATGATAAGAGATGTAAGGATGCAAGCGCTTGTGAGCAAAGAACACGAGCCCATAACTCCGTTTATAGATAGAGTACAAGAACTTTATAAAAAGCTAAACATATCCACTATCTTGGTCATGGGAGGATGTGGTGATTACTTTGATGTAGCAGATACAGTTATAATGATGCAGGATTATCTGCCTTATGATGTTACCAACGAGGCTAAGGAGGTGGCATTAAGGTATAGAAATTATAGAATTAAAGAGGTAGAAGATTTTACCAATTGGAATAGATCCAGAATCCCGATAAAAGAAAGTTTTAAGCCTTATAAGAAGGGAAAAATAAAAATAGAAGCCAAAGATATTGATAAGATCCTGTACGGAAATGAAACAGTAGACCTGAGAGGAATTGAGCCAATAGTGGAGTTAAATCAGACAAGAGCTATAGGAATGGCCATATATCTTGCTTCAAGATTTATGAATAACAAAAGTACATTAAGAGAAGTTTTAAAAAAAGTAGATGATTACATAGACAAAGAGGGATTAGATGTATTAGATCCATTTTATAAAAAAGAGAAACACCCTGGCAGCTTTACAAGACCAAGGATATTTGAAATCGCGGCTGCCATAAATAGACTTAGATCAGCGAGATTAAAACTTCTATGAATTATTTTTTTGACTACATAGAAGTAAATTCTGTTGATACAGAATTTGCTCCATTTAGCTTTAGTTACGGATTTAGTATTGATCATCTTGTTAGTTCAATTCAACAGGTTGGCCTAATCAATCCTCCGATTTTTAAAAGAACAAAAGATGGTTTTGTACTGGTTGCTGGGTATAAGAGGATGCTGGCTGTAAAAAAACTTAACTGGAGTAGGGTAGGGGGATTGATGATTTCTGAAGACATATCTCCTCTTAACTGTCTTATTATAAACTTGCATGATAATATCAGCACAAGAAAGTTAAACGAGGTGGAAAAAGCAATTTTAATTTCTAAGTTAGCCAAGTATCTGAAACCAGAACAGATTATAAGTGATTATTTTCCTTTATTAAATTTACCTAAGCATATGCCTGTATTTAGATTGTATATCTGGATTGCTGAATCATTAAACACCAATGTGAAAGACCAGCTTGCAAGAGGGGATGTTTCTCTTAAAGCTGTAAGACTTATGTTTGAGAACGAAATGTCTTATAAAGACATAGAAATATACGGTAAGCTCATGTCAAAATTAAAGTTTAGCTTTAATGAACAAATACAACTTATTGAATATAGTCAAGATATATGCAGAAAAGAAAAAGTTCAGCTTGAACAACTTTTTGAAGAAAGAAGGATAAAAGACATAATTGAAAGTAAAAATTTAACTAATAGAGATAAGGTCAAGAAAATATTGGCTATTCTTAAAGAAAAGAATTTTCCTAAGCTATCTTACTCAGAAAAGGTTTTGAAAGAAAGGATTCAAAAACTTCCTTTACCAGAAGGAGTAGAGTTCAAAGTACCGCTTTATTTTGAATCTCCTTACTACAAGCTTGAAGTCTTTTTTAAAGACGGGCATGAATTGAAAAAGAAACTTTTAAAGATTGCAAATGCAGATGGACTTGAGTTGATAAGAGATCCATGGAAGGAGTAAAGATTAAAAAGATTATTATAGAACCAGATGCGCATGATTATGAATTCAGTCAAAGTATCTTAGAGAAGCTAAAAGGAGTATATGTGTGCAATAAGATAGTAAAAGATGCTATTGAGTATACACCGTATGAGCCACAAAAGGATGTGCTTTATCTTATGGTTTATAGAGGAGATTTTTTAAAACCCTGTCCAGGAACAAAAGAATATATATGTTGTAAGTATCAAATATTAAATGTTGGAACTAATTGTCCTTTGGATTGCAGTTATTGCATACTGCAAGCATATTTTAATCAGCCCTACTTAAGGGTGTTTGTTAACATAGAAGAAGGATTAAAAGAGGTATTAAAAAATATAGATTCTAAAAAGAACGAAATATTTAGGGTAGGAACAGGGGAATTTACAGACAGCCTTGCTCTTGATCCTGTAACTAAGTGGAGCGATATATTGATTCCTCACTTTTCTGTTAGAAAGAATGTAATTTTAGAGCTTAAGACCAAAACAACTAACATAAAAAGGGTTCTTTCGTTACCATACAGAGAAAGGATTGTCGTTTCGTGGTCTTTAAACAGTCCTTTTATCTGTGCTCATGAGGAACACAAGGCGGCAAGCTTAAAAAAAAGAATAGAGGCAGCAAGTATATGCCAGAAGGAAGGATTTATTACCGGATTCCATTTTGATCCTTTAATTGTTCATGAAAATTGGAAAGAAGAATACTTAAAAACTATAGATCTTATGAACAAATATCTTGATCCTTCAAAAATTATATGGATAAGCTTAGGAAGTTTTAGATTCATGCCGGAGTTAAAAAACATTATAATAAAACGACACAAAAGAAGCATTGTACTGAACGGAGAATTTATAAAAGGTAGAGATGGAAAGATGCGATATTTCAAACCGATAAGAATAGAGCTTTATTCATATATGTATGAACAGCTGACCAAATGGTATAATGACTTGGGGTTATACCTTTGTATGGAATCGGATGAGGTATGGTCAGAGTCTTTTGGATGGAGTCCCAAGGATTCCAATGGATTAAAAAAATTTTTAGACAACAGGGTGGCAAAATTTTATGGATGAGAAGCCGAGATTAAGAACAGATCTGGAATTTTTTCCAATACAACAAGGAAAAGAAAGATTTGTTTTTATAAAAGACAGTCTCGGTCTTGCAGATGGGAGATTGATCCCTTTTTCTTTATTTGAGATTCTGATTCAGATGGATGGAAACAACTCCTTAAGAGATATACAGGTATTTATATGAGAAAAAGCGGGGGAATGATAGTAAAAAAAGAGGATGTAGAAGGATTAATAAAGAAGTTAGATGAGATGTTTCTTCTTGATTCGGAAAGATACAGGTCTGAAAGACAAAAAATAGAGAACGAGTTTCTGTACAAAAAAGTAAGAGATTGTTTTCACTGTGGAAAATCTTATCCAAAGGATCCTTTAGAATTGAAAGATATGATTGAAAAAATAGTAAAAGAACCAGCCACTAATTCTAACAGTAATGAAGTTATAGGGCTTATTGCTCCTCATATAGATATATCGGTTGGTGCTAAGGTATATGGCAGTGTATACAGGGAAATAAAAGGGAGGTCTTATTCCAAAGTTATTATAATAGGAGTGGGACACAATCTGAGTGATAACTTTTTTTCTGTTACAGAGAAAGATTTTGAAACCCCTTTGGGTATAGCAAAAACATACAAGGAAGGTGTAAGATCTCTTAAAAGAGCAGCTCCAGATGTAATTGCAGATAAGGATTTTGTTCATAAAACAGAACATTCTATTGAGTTTCAATTGATCTTTTTACAGCATCTTTTAAGAGGTGATTTTGAGATTTTGCCAATACTATGTGGCCCTGTTAAGCTTCTGTTAAATGGTGAGTACAGTAGAAGCTCATACTTAAAGAAGGTGAGACCATTCGTAGAAACATTGGCCAATATATTTTCTGAAGGAAAAAATTTGCTTGTTGCAGGTGTAGATCTTTCTCATATAGGGCCTAAGTTTGGTCATGAGATGCCAGCAAGTTATATTGAACCTCAGGCCAGAAAGCATGATTATGCGCTTATTGATGCTATATTAAAAAAGTCTCCTGATTCATTTTGGGAAGAATCAAAAAAAGTAAATGACAAGTACAATGTGTGCGGTTTTTCCGCGTTAAGCTGTTTTTTAGAACTCATAATCAGATATTCTTTGGGTAAGGTTTTGGATTCAAATGCTTGTGTTATGGAACTATTACCAACAGATATTAAAGCAGAACTTTTAGATTATGAGATATGGCATGAAAAATCCACAAATTCTGCGGTAAGCTTTTGTGGAATAAAATTTTTAGCGTGATTTTCTGAAAAGATTTTGCCATTATTACTAAAAACTAAAAAGGAGGTTTTAAAATGGATTTAAAAGAAAAAGTCGAAAGTATTCTTCAAAAGATTAGACCTTCGCTTCAGGCAGATGGTGGAAATGTAGAGTTGGTAGATGTAAAAGAAGAGGATGGTATAGTAAAAGTAAGACTTACAGGTGCATGTAGTGGTTGCGCTTTTTCTCAACTGACATTAAAAATGGGAATTGAAAGAATCTTGAAGGAAAATATCCCTGAAGTTAAGCAAGTTGAAGCTGTATAGTATCACAAGAGGAAGGACAATCCTTCCTCTTGTACAGTTATTTATTTTTATGACGCATCCTTTTCCGTAGTTTTCTGTATTTGTGTTTCCTAATCTTTCTTCTTCGCCATTTAAGAACGCTTCCCATAAAACCTCCTGTTTTTATTTTTTAGGGACTTTTACATATTAATTTTCTTGATGTCAATATCTTATCCTTCGCAAAAGTTTACATAATATTTATTATCGGACATAAGATATAAACCTGCCTCTTAGAGAATTGGCAAATGCTTCTTCAATTTTTACTTTAACTATATGGCCTATCAATTCGGAATTACCGTCAAAATTTACTACTTTATTTGTATCTGTTCTGCCCGTAAGTTGATTTTTTCTTTTGCTATATCCTTCTACAAGGACCTCCACCTCTTTTCCTTCTAATTCTTTATTCTTTTTTAATGTGATCTCTTTTTGAGTTTTCTGAAGTATCAAAAGTCTCCTTTCTTTTTCTTCTTCAGGTACTTTATTTTTCATTTTTTCTGCTGCTGTTCCCGGCCTATCTGTATATTTGAAAGAAAAAAGATTATCAAATTGAACTTTCTTTATAAGGTCTATTGTATCCTGAAAGTCTTCTTCAGTTTCTCCTGGAAATCCCACCATAACATCCGCCGTAACTGCTATATCGGGTCTTACACTTCTAAGTTTTTCAATTAATTCCATGTATTTTTCTCTCGTGTATTTTCTGTTCATAAGAGCAAGTATCCTGTTTGAACCCGCTTGAAAAGGAAGGTGTATATGTGGGCATAGGTTCTCTAACTGTTTAAAACACTGGATAAGCTCGTCAGATACATCTTTTGGGTGTGATGTTGTAAAGCGTAGTCTCCAAAGCCCTTTTATCTGGCTTACTTCTTTTAAAAGGGCTGGAAAGTCTATTTCCTTCCATCTGTAAGAATTAACATTTTGGCCTAACAAAGTAACATCTCTTATTCCTTCAGATACAAGAAACTCTACCTCTTTTATTATTTCTTCCAGAGGTCTTGAAATCTCTCTACCTCTTACATATGGTACAATACAATAAGAGCAAAAGTTGTTGCATCCTTGCATTATAGACACATATCCTGTAACTCTATGCCTAAAAAAGCCTTTAATAAGAGCTGGTGTTCTAAGATAGGTATCAAGACAAGTGGATATAACCTTTTTTCTCTCAGATAGGACTTCCTTAAAGAAACTTAAAAATTTCACCACATCTCTTGCACCGATCACCATGTCTACTTCTGGAAATCTGTCCATAATCTCTTCTTTTTTCTGTTGTGCAAGACATCCTACAACAGCAATAATTGTAGAAGGTTTTCTTTTTTTAAGAGCCACTGCCCTTCCGATAAAGCTGTACGCTTTATGTTCAGGTTTTTTTCTTACCGTACAGGTGTTTACCACAATAAGATCCGCTTCTTCCATATGCTCTGTGGGACTCCATCCTAAGGAAACAAGATCTTGAGCCACAAGGTCGGAGTCATATTCATTCATCTGACAACCCATTGTTTTTATGTAAAACTTGGACCCCATTCTTAAATCCTGTTAAATTCTATCCCTTCTCTATTTTTCATATCTTCAATCAGTTCGTATACAAACTTTTCACAACCTGGCGAAACATATAACTCTATCAGTCCTTTTGCAGGATCTATAGTTCGCACAAGAGCCATACCATCATAAGATTCCAGAGTGTTTCTTATGTAGTTTATATGTTTCCTTTTTACTTTAAATACCATTTTGGTCATCTTTTCAGGAACTTGATTCATTATAAGTCACTCCACCCCACTTAAGCTTTGTCCTTAAGATGTGAAAATAGCTTCGTTCAGATGGCTTTAAAAGTCTTATTACATAAGGAGATTTGGAAAGGATTACTTTGTCTTCATACCTGAGGTTAAAACCTACTTGACCGTCCAAAGTGAGTACCACGGATTCACTACTTTTTTCTCTAATCTTTACTTCTATAGCTGAAGAGTCAGGCACAATAATTGGTCTGTTAGAAAGAGTAAAAGGACATATCGGTGTTATTATGAACGCTCCTACTGTTGGATAAACTATAGGACCTCCCGCGGATAGATTATAGGCAGTGGATCCGGTTGGAGTAGATATGATCAGGCCGTCTGCTCTAAATATGGTGAGAAATTCCTGGTTTATGTAAACTTCAAGATCTATAATTCTGGCAAGTGTTCTTTTATTTATTACAGCATCGTTTAATACAGAAAAATTAAAAACATCTTTTCCATCTCTTTTTACCGTTGCTTTTAGCATAGTTCTTTCTTCTATATCCAGTTTATCTTCTATCATCAGCTTTAACATCTGGGGAAGTTCGTTATGGGAGGTTTCGGTCAAGAAGCCAAGCCCTCCCAAGTTTACCCCCAGTATAGGTATTCCATATATCCCCATTTTCCTGGCTGCTCCCAGAAGAGTGCCGTCTCCTCCAAGAACTATTAGCCTTTCTATGGATGTGGGAAGAATGGGGGTTTTCTCTGCACAAGAGTTGTTCTGAGGCATTTCTTTTAAGAAAACCTGAACTCCTTGTGATTCGAGCCAGTTTTTTATTTCGATCGCGGTTTTTTCTGCTGTCTTATGTTTATACTTGTATATTATTCCTACAGATTTCATTTCAAAAACAGTGAGGTAAACCTAAAGTTGTTTACATCTACAAGCCCTTTATCTGTAATTCTTAACTCAGGTATTACAGGGAGAGCAAGAAAAGAAAGTACCATAAATGGATTTTTGACTTTACTTCCTATGTGCTCTATTCCCTTTTTTATAGCTACGATATCTTTCAGAAGCTCTTTTATAGGGCGTTGGGTCATAAGCCCTGCAATCTCAAGCCTTAATCTTGCAATAACCTTCCCTTCAGAGACCACCACCATACCACCGTTCATCTTTGCTACTTCCAAGACAGCTTGGTATATGTCCGAATCTTCCACTCCTACAGCTATTATATTGTGGGAGTCGTGAGATACAGAGGAACCTATGGCTCCCTTTTTTATTCCTAACCCCTTGACAAGACCAATGCCTACATTACCTGTCCCTTTGTGTCTTTCCACAACACATATCTTTAAGATGTCTCTTTCTGGATCAGAGACTACCCACCCTTCCCTATTCTTTGGATTTACGATAATCTCTTTGTTTACTATCTGATCAGGAATAATCTCTATTGCCCTTGCTCTTTCGCTATAGGGAATTTTAAGTTTTTCTTTAGAAAAATTTGATATGTTAACAGTATCATTAAAAGTTTTTGAAATGTGCTTAAAATCTCCTTCTGTAACTTCTTTTCCATTTTTGTAAACTTTTATTACTTGAAACTCTTTGAGGTCGTTTACTATGACAATGTCAGCTATTTTGCCGGCAGATATACTTCCTCTTTCTTTTAATCCAAAGTAAGAAGCGGGATTTAAAGTTACCATTTGAACAGCCATAATTGGATCCATCCCAACAGAGACGGCTTTTCTCAATATAAAATCCAAATGACCCTTTTCTGATATATCTTCTGGGTGGAGGTCATCTGAGACAAAACAAGCTCTAAAGAAGTTATGTCTGTCTATAATAGGGACAATAGCTTCCAAATTTTTTGCAGTGCTCCCCTCTCTTATCATGAGAAATAACCCGCTTTCTATCTTTTCAAGTGCCTCTTGAAGATCTACTGATTCATGGTCAGAACCTATTCCTGTGGATATGTATGCCTGAAGCTCTTTTTTACTAATTCCTGGACAATGTCCATCTATAATCCATTTTTGAAAAGCCTCTATTTTTTTTAATACCTTTTCATCACAACTAAGAACTCCGGGGTAGTTCATCATCTCTGCCAGACCAAGCACATGCGGGTATTCAGAAAGTTCTATAAGTTCCTTCCACTGCAGAGATGCTCCGGATGTTTCAAGAGGTGTGGCTGGCACACACGAGGGGAGCATAAAAAAGTAATCTAATGGCGCTTCTTTTGCATTATCTATCATAAACTTTATTCCTTCTGTTCCCATTACATTTGCTATTTCATGAGGGTCAGCTATTACACAAGTAGTTCCATGAGGCACGAGAGCATAAGAAAGTTCCAATGGAGTAAGCATACTGCTTTCGATATGCATGTGTGCGTCAATGAGACCGGGAATCGCATAAAATCCATCCAGTCTCTCTTCTGCTACACCTTCGTAACCTTTTCCGACGCCGGCTATAATCCCATCACATATTGCTATGTCTCGTTTTTGAAGCTTCCCAGTAAACACATTTACAACCGTTACATCTTTCAGTACAAGGTCTGCCTTTTGTTCCCCTTTTGCACATTTAATTCTCTTCTTTAAATGCTCTACATTCATGTCTTTCCTCTATTATGCTATATTCTTTGTCTGTTTTTATCGAAAAGTACCATATACTTAAACCAGCAAACTTTTCTGCTATTTGTTTAATATTTACGGGTTCAAACATCTTGAGGTTGTTAATATATGCCTCTTCAGTAATAGCATTTGATTCATATCTTTGCCCTTCCCTTCTCTTTTTTATTCTGTCAAGAGCAACTTCTCTTGTACATATTGTCTCTATTATGATAAAGCTTTTTTTTAAACCATAGGCAATACTTGCAGCCTTTTTTCTGAGCCTTTGAGTAATAAATGTGGCGTCTAAGATAACCCCTTTTCCTGATTTTGCGTATCTAAATGCCTCTTTGAACATCGTTTTATAAACCATAAGTCTTTTGCTTATATCAGAAGCAATCTTGTTATCAAATATATCTTCTCCTTTGAGGAGTTCGATTCTTAATATATCAGAGCTGAGAAGTTTATATCCCTTTTTCTTAGCGAGTTTTTTTGCAATAGTGCTTTTTCCTGTAGCAGGAAGTCCGCACATAACGATAACAGCATCATCTGGTAGTTTTTCGTGCAGGTATTCTAAATCACAGCTCATGATATGTAACTGTATGCCAGATCAAAATATGATCTTGCTCTCTCTATTGCTTCTTTTTTTTCTTTCTCTCCAATAGAGGGATCATCCAACTGAAAGCTGTTTACCTTTCCTCTCACAAATGCCCTATATACTTTATAAAACCTCAATACTTCTTCTGATTCCTCTTTTTCGTTGGCAAATTGCTTATAGTAATTCCAAAGCATTTCTGAAAACTTTTTTCCGCCATGATATTCGAGATCCATTAGTAAAAATGCTATATCTCCCACAGTGTCTCCATATCTAAACCTATCATTAAATTCGATACAATCTATAACTATCGGGGTTTCAGATAGACAAATATGTTCCATGTGCAAATCCCCGTGACAGTCTCTTATTTTCTTTTCCTTTATTCTGTTTTCAAAAATCCATCTCTTTTCCTTATAAAACCTATCTGTCCATTCTTTTATTTCATAAAATTTGGTTTTGTCTATGGATATACCTATGTACTTTTCTACCTGTTGGAAATTTTCATCCGTATTTATCTTAAAAGCTTCAGGCTTTCCAAAAGACTCTATTTTTGGGGATGTTTTTGCATTCAGGTGAAATTTAGAGATTACCTCTGCCACTTTTTTTATATGCTCTTCTTTTAACTCCCCCCTTTCAAATACCTTTTTCATCAGCATATGTTCTGGAATTCTTTTCATTTTTACTGCATAGTCCACTACCTTACCTTTTTCCTTATCTATGAAATGTCTTTCTCCATTATATATCACCGGGAAAACGCCCACATAGACATCACCCGCAAGTCTTCTGTTAAGTTCCACTTCCTTTTCACAAAAAAGCTTTCTTTTTTCCAAACTTGAGAAATCTAAAAAACCAAAATTTACCGGTTTCTTTACTTTGTATACATAACTGTCACATATAAAAACCATGGATATATGAGTCTGGACTAAGGTTACATCGTTCGTAGATTCTGGAAAAGCGTCTTTTTTTTGAAGATCTTCAATTATAGAGCCCACTTCTCTTCCTCCTTTATATGAGATCAGAAATCTTTATTCCAAATTGCTCAGCAATGTTAAGAGGCAGTTTTACTGTACCTAATATTACAGGTTGTTGATGACAGTCTGAACCACCTGTGACCAAGAGCTTGTGTTTCTTAGCAAATTCCAAATAACTAAGCACAGTATTCGAATCATGTTTAGAATGCCAACATTCTATTCCATCTAAATACGGCAGCATTTTTTCTTCGATTATCTTGAACTGCTCTTTTATGGAGGGTGTAAGTGTATAAAGAGAAGTGCCATTTGGATTGTTTGGATGTGCAAGCACAGCCTTTCCTCCAGCTTCTCTTATAAGAAAAGAAGCCTCTTTCAGCGAAAGGGGCATCTTAGGAACATCACATTTTACAAGATATTTTTCAAATGCTTCTTTTCTGGATCTTACGATCCCTTTTTCTATCATATAGTCGGCAATATGAGGTCTTCCCAGGGAGCCATTTGCTCTGTTTTCTATTTGTTCCATGTCTTTATATGTAAATGGACTAAAACCATTTTTTATAAGCTCCTGATTCAATTTTTCCAGTATCTTTTTTGCTCTTAGTTTCCTATATTCTCTTAATTCTTTAAGTCTTTGCTTTAACTTTTGGTTGTTAATATCAAATCCATAGCCAAGGATATCTAATGAAATAGCTTTTGTCTCATATTCAAACCTTATATTCAACTCTACTCCGGTGATGTAATGTACATTGTAAGTCGTCGCGAGTGTTTTTGCTTTTTTTTGACACTCAATAGAATCATGATCTGTGATAGATAATAGTTTTATTCCTCTTTTAGATACTTCAACAAATATCTCCTCTAATGTCATTTTTCCATCGGAACAATCTTTGGAATGAATGTGGAGATCAATCTTTGAAAAGGAAGGCATTATGCGTCATGGTCTCCAGAACTGGCCTCTAACATCTCTCTTTTGTAATATCTGTAGTAGTAAAGTACTTTTTTTACATATCTTTTTGTTCTCCTAAACGGAGGGATACCTTTGTAAAGTTTTACTCTTGTTATTCCTGCGTTATAAGCTGCAAGCGCAAGTTCCACATCATTATTGAATATTATGAGAAGCTTTTTGAAATATTTCACCCCTGCTTCTATGTTAAATGCCGGATTAAAAGGATCTCTTACTCCCATTGCCTTTAATGTTACCGGCATAAGTTGCATCAGCCCTTTCGCTCCTTTGTGAGACACTGCTTTTGGATTAAAACAAGATTCAACTTTTATTATTGCCTTAATCAATGCAGGATCAACATTATAACGATTTGCAATTCTTATTATAAGCTCGTGTAAGTAATCTTTTTGCTTTTTCTTTTTAGCAAAATTTGTTTTAACGGGAGCAGAACTTGAATGGTTTTTTATTCTTTGAATGAGTTTTTTGGCTTCTACAATCTCTTTTTTCTCATAATCATATGGAGGTGCAGGAGAGTAGATCACCTTAAAAAGTAAAAGAGTTATGATTGCTAATCTTCCGCACGTTTTTATTACTTCTTTTTTATTTTTTCTTTTCATTTTGACCGAAAAGTTGCTTTACAAATATACCATAATCCAATTTCTCATGCAATATTATGTCTGGGCCTCATCTGTAATCACAAACCGACCGTTTAGTTCGCAGAAACAATTTTACAGCTGAGATTTTGAATCTTAAACCTATATTTGAATTCAGATGGAGCATGTGTGTTACAACTATTTGTCCAAGATGAAACAAACTTCTCTCATCTTTTTTAGAACAAAACCTGAAATAATACTCGCTATTCTTTGTTAACTTTCCTATCCAGATTCCAACAATTTCCGTTAGCATGAATACCACTGAGTATTTCCTTACCTTTTCCTCATCTAAGCTTTTGTAATACTTGCTATTGAGAAATAACAATCCTAACCTGCTCTTCAAATCCCTGTGCATTTGTTCGCAATAGCTTCTTTTAAGATACTTACGGGAAGCTTTAAGGGAGTTGCTTCTTTCAAAATTAGAAACCAGAATAAGTTTCTCTTCCCTGTCTTCCCTTACATAGAGGAGATATTTTTTTTCCCTCTATTTCTGCCACGTATTTTCCTCTTTGTAATTGCCCACTCTTTAAAGCTTTTTCTCCTACTTTTATAAGAAGATTCTTTTTTACTCTGACTATGAATCGTAAGCCTTCATTTGTGAAAAATTTCAGAAAGCTTTTAGTTCCAAACTGTCTATCTCCCAAAAGAACTATTCTGTTTCTTAGGCAATCTGGAATCATGGATAGCAATTCTTTTATTGAGACCCGTTTTCAGAACTGTATTGATAAAGTGGATTGCAATAAAATGGTAAACTTCTACCTGTTACAGGCAGAGATGCTATGAAAAGTTTGATCCTAAAACCATTCAAGGGAGTAAAATCTATTATTATGAAAGGTTCTTCAGCTAATTTTATAACTATGAAAAAAAGAGCTCTCATAACAATAAGGGGCTTAAAGGTCTTGGCTTTGTTAAAAAATCTCCAGATTCTGTTTGTCTTTGCTTGCTTTGAGTAAGACAATGGTAGATAATCAGCTAATCCTCTGATGGAAGGCGTTCGTGCTTT
>CAYMUI010000055.1:0-17285 GCA_964393645.1 uncultured Desulfobacterales bacterium
AAGGCCCTTCTTATAGAAATCCTGTCTTTTATCTTCTTTGTTAACTGTTCAGAATAAAATACCAGCTTATCTCCTCCCATCTCCTGAGATCTCTCAGCAGAAACTACAGCGTTAAGTAACAGCTCTTCGGCACTTTCAGCATCGTAAGGAAAGATGGCAACTCCAAAAGAAAAAGTAACATCCAAACCGCTTCCGTTTATGTAAATGGTGTTTTTTATTGCGCTTCTGACTCTTTCTACAAGATTTTTTATTATCGGTCTGGGATTTGTAGACTCCACAGCTATTGCAAATCTGTCCTGCTCTATCCTGGCAACCAGGTCTCTTTCTCTTACTCTGTCTTTTATTCTGGAAGCAACAGATTTTATAAGCTCATCTGCAAAGTGCGAGCCTAAGCTCAGCTCCATTTCTGTAAACTTGTCTATTATCATAATTGCCACGGCAACCTTTGAACCTTTTGTTCTGGATCTGCTGACCATCTCTCGAAGTCTTTGATTAAAGTACATTCTGTTGGGAAGATGCGTCAGTTTGTCGTAGTAAGCGATGTGGGAAAGTTTGCGCCTTTTCTCAATATTGTTTAAGGCAAATCCCAAATCAGAAGCCACCTCTTCTAAAAGGAGCTTTTCTTTATAAGCAAGATCCATGTCTTTTGATATCACCACATTTAATACATATTCATCTCTCGCATTTTTAAAAAGCACGCAAAGAGCAGGATCCTGATCAGTCCGCTTTCCCTTCTCAACCAGTGGCTTTTCTTTGCCCTTTTCTGTTATTGCCACATACTTAAAACCAGCTTTCTGTTTTAATATAGAACACGCCTTTTCAAAGAGGACCTTTTCGTCATCTGCTGTGGTTATAAGCTGGTTTATGGAACTCAATGCGTCATAAAGTCTGGTAAGGGATCTTATCTCTTTGTCTGCCTTTACCTCTTTTTTTATATCTCTGATCAAGCAGACAAGATACTTCATGCCCCCTGATTCACATTCCCAGCAGTTAACCACTACAGGAATTTGCTCTTTCGCCTTAAGGAAGGTCCTCTTTTCTCCCCCAGAGACAAGCTCTTCCAGAGCTATATCTATCAATTCTGAAAAGCTCTTCTTTACAAGCGTCTTCTTTGGTGTTTCTAAAAGCTGTTCTGCTTTCTCATTTGCCATGACTATCTGCTTTGTTTCTAAGTCTACCAAGACAATGGCATACCCGATAGAGTCGAACATCTTTTTGTAACGCTCCTCATGTAACTGTTCATAAGACTCAATACACAAGGCTATGTCTAACAGGATGTTTTTGAAAAGAAAGAATAAAAGCTCAGAGGAACATATCTCTTTTATGCGAGGAAACAAAAAAGCAAGCCACCTTGAAAAGGCCATTATGTAAAGCATGGGTTTGATTCCGCTTCTTTCATGCAAGACTCCTAAATGACGCCTTTTTTGAATGTAATCTTTGTCTATGTTTCTACAAAACAGCTCTTCAAAGTAACGGGACAATCTTTCCTTAGAAGGAATCGCATGTGAATCACACATGTGTTTTACCGCTTCCCACAAGACATCCTTGTTTATTCTGAAAAATAACTGCTTAAGCCCAAGTTTTTCATCCGCAGATATACCAAAAGCCTTTGAAATCTTCTCATCCATCGCAACTCCTCCTTAATTTGGGAAGACCTAACGGAAGTGTCTTAAGCCTTTGTATCTTTTGTAATACCTTAACACCATCTTTAAAAACCTTCTTGTCTCTGAAAAAGGAGGGACTCCTTTGTAGTACCTTACTGCAGACGGGCCTGCATTGTAGGCAGCAATGGCAAGATAAAGATCTTTAAATTCCCTGAGCAGTTCACTCAAGTACTTTACACCACCCATAATGTTTTCTTCAGGATCCATGGGATCACTCACACCTATGTCCTTTGCGGTATCTGGCATAAGCTGCATCAGTCCCGCTGCTCCGTCACAAGAGATTGCCTTTTCATCAAAGTTGGATTCAGCCTTTATGATAGCCTTTACAAGAGCCGGATCTACAGAAAATCTTTTGGCTGCTCTTTTGATTATGGCATCGTAGTCTTTTATGTACTTATCCGCCCTTTTATGCAGGCTTTTAAGATAAAGCCTGTAGCGCTGACTGGTCTTTATATTGGTGAAATGCCAGACACCGTTTTTATCCACATAGTAGTATATGTCTGCAAAAGCTGGGACGAGCCATAAGAAAAACAGAAAGAAGTGGAACAGTATTAGATTTCTCCGAGTTTTTCCGCCCTTTCCTGACATTCTTTACATCTCAATGCATAGGGAAGCGCTTCTAACCTGGCAGGGGTGATCCAGTCGCCACAATCAATACATATTCCATACTCACCATTTTCTATCCTTTCTATTGCTGCGTCTATCTGCTCCACCTCCTTTGCCCTTATTTCAGCAAGTGCCAGTATGGTACTTTCCTGTAATTCTGCACTGGCAATATCTCCTTCTTCTCTGATTGCCTCGATCAGTTCTTGATATTCTTCCTTTGCTTCCTTTTCCAAGATATCCGCTATTTCATTTAACAGCTCCTTTTTTCTCTCCAAAAGCCTTTTTTTCATCTGTTCAAGCTCCTCATCTGTCAAAGGCCTTTTTTCGTAGGCATTCTCAAACCCGCTCATCGCTTATCACCTCCCTGTTTAGCCTTTCATGAGCGCTTTCAACTCATCTTCCTCCAGCTTCTCCTTTTTAAGCAGAAGCTGAGCACCTTTTTTTAAGATCTGCATCTTCTCTGTAAGTATCTGTTTTGCTCTTTCATATTGCTTGTTTATTATCTCCCTGACTTCTGCATCTATAAGCTGAGCAGTCGCCTCACTGTACTCTGGTCTTGTCTGAACCCCTGTTTCTAAAAATAATCCTTTTTTTTGAGAAGAAAAGTAGACCTTTCCCACCTTCTCGCTCATCCCGTACTCCGTGACCATACCTCTGGCTATATCAGTTGCCCTTGCCAGGTCATTATGGGCGCCAGTAGATACATCCTTAAAGATCAGCTCTTCTGCTGCCCTTCCACCAAGAAGGGTGGCGATCCTGTTTTCAAGTTCTGTTTTAGAAAGAAGGAACCTGTCTTCTGTGGGCATCTGAATAGTGTATCCAAGCGCAGCAATGCCTCTCGGTATAATGGATATCTTTCTTACCGGATCTGTGCCAGGAAGGGAAAGAGCTACGATAGCATGACCCATCTCGTGGTATGCAACTATTTCTTTTTCCCTTTGATTTATGAGCCTGTTTTTCT
This sequence comes from uncultured Desulfobacterales bacterium, assembly GCA_964393645.1. Classification (GTDB taxonomy): domain Bacteria; phylum Desulfobacterota; class DSM-4660; order Desulfatiglandales; family JALVZP01; genus JALVZP01. Next base: position 3,232 of record CAYMUI010000055.1, read on the forward strand.
TTTCAAGTCCTGCCACGATCCTCTCGATAGCCTCCTCAAACTCCTCCATGGTTACCGCTTTCTTTTTCTTCCTTACCGCCAACAGCGCCGCTTCATTTACGAGATTTGCAAGATCAGCCCCTACCATTCCAGGTGTCATACTTGCTATCTTTTCTATGTCAACATCATCCGCCACTTTTATCTTTCTTATGTGAATTCTCAGTATCTCCTCTCTGCCTTTTTTATCAGGTCTGTCCACCAAGATCTGTCTGTCAAAACGACCGGGTCTGAGCAGAGCCGGATCCAGTATCTCTGGTCTGTTGGTAGCCGCCATGAGAACAACCCCTACTGCTGGATCAAATCCGTCCATTTCCACCAAAAGCTGGTTCAGGGTCTGCTCTCTTTCGTCATGTCCAGCAGATGCGCCTATACCCCTCGCCTTTCCAAGAGCATCCAGCTCGTCAATAAATATTATGCACGGTGCCACCTGCTTTGCTTGTTCAAACAAATCTCTTACTCTTGCTGCACCAACCCCAACAAACAGTTCCACAAATTCGGATCCACTTGTACTGAAAAAAGGTACCCCGCTTTCTCCTGCAACCGCCTTTGCAAGTAAAGTCTTCCCGGTTCCTGGAGGACCGACCAAAAGAATCCCTTTTGGCATCCTGCCACCTATCTCTCTGAATCTGTCTGGTTCTTTTAAAAACTCGACCACCTCCATAAGCTCCTGTTTTGCTTCATCCACCCCTGCCACATCGTCAAATGTAACATTCAGTTCATCCTGCATGTATATCTTTGCTTTTTTTCTACCAAAACTCATAAATGCTGGATGCTGGCCAGCTATTTTTCTCATCAGCAGGTACCATATCCCTACGAACAGAAATATAGGAAATACCCACGAAAAAAGCTCTCTCCAAAAAGTGGAAGGAATTTTTCCTGTGAACTTTACATTATATTTTTCGAGCAGCTCGGATATCTCAGGATCTACCCGCACGGTTTTAAAAAGCACTATGTGTCTTTTTCCTTCTTTTAACTCGACCATCTTTCCTTGAATCTGATCCTGTGATATGGCCACTTCCACTATTCTGTGTTCCTTTAAGAGCTTTAGGAATTCGCTGTAAGGGATCGTTTTTATGGCGAGAAGTGAACTGATATAGCTCTGCAGGATAAACACGAGCCAGATCCCCAAGATAAGATACCAGAGAGAAAACTTATGATGTCTCTCCATAAAGCCTCCTTAAGGATCATGGAAACCAATATAGTTTTTCAGGATGTACGATAAACTCGTAATATGTAATGCTCATACCCGAAACATCCCAGTTTCCCCTTGGAAGATCAGGATCATTGAATTTGTTTAGCTTGGAAACACCTATGTTTATGTGTCCACCGTACAAGCTGTTTATGTAACGAGGTTTTCCATCCAAGGTTTTAAAGGGCCTGGCAATCAAGTGGAAAAGACCCTCGCTTATCACTTCGTGAGATGCAAGAGGTCCCCCATTTATAAGCTCTTTTTTAAACTCGATCTTAGCTCTCTTTACTGCGAGAACTTCTCCCATATGCTTCCAGCACTGCCTAAAGATTTTCTCTAATGCCTGTGCCTGCTTATCGTCAGCATTCTGGTCTATGTAAATGATACAGACCCAAGGTTCTGGCTTTTTTGGAGGAAAAGGAGAAGGAGAATTAAACCCGTACATGACTTTAAGCCCAGAAAGATCTATGTCACCATAATATCCTTCTTTTATGTCAAAACTCCATACTCCCTCACACTCACTTCTGCCGTTGTGAAACTGGATCTGAAGCGGAGAGTTCCACATAGCAGGACAAACAGGCGGGGAAGTGCAACCCTCTACACAGTCTCCTTTTGCCATCCATTCATATTTTTTGCTCATTTTCACACCTCCTGGCTTTGTTGACAATCTTAGAGTTAAGCAAAGTCCTCTTTTTGTCAAGTCAAATTGTAGCACAAATCACCACAAATCCTCCTCTTCCCCATCCTTCGACAGACGGTTCTACGCTTTTTATCTTATCTGGTGTTTTAAAGATTGTCTGACATACCTCTATGTCACTAAATCCAAACTTTTTAAGCCAGAAAAGTACCTGTGAAACGGGATAAAATCTGGCAAACTTGTAAAATCCGCTTTCTTTTGACTCATACAGTCTTGCTAAAAAGCTGTTTTTGTCTATCATTCCTATCAGCAGCTTTCCTTTTGGTTTAAGCACCCTTTTTGCCTCTTTTATGGCGGTTTCGGGGTCATCCAAAAAGCAAAGAACGGTGTTTAACAACACAAGTTCAAAACTGAGGTCAGAAAACGGAAGGCTCTCTGCCACAGCTACGATTACTTCTACTTTTCTCTTCTTTGCCATCTGTGCCATCCTTACCGCGGGCTCTACCCCTACCTTTATACCAAGATGAGAAGCAAATCTTCCCGTACCAGCGCCTACTTCCAAACCAAATGGGACCTCTTCTGGAAGAAATCTTTTCAGGGCATTAAGCTCTGACTCAAACACCAGTGGATATGATTCAAACCATCTGTCATACTTTTCAGCCTGTTCATTAAAGATAAAGATACACTCACTCATAAATCACTCTCTCAACGGCCTCCACAACATCCCTTACTTGTATGAGCCTCATGCAGAGGGCTTTTCTTTTGCAGGCAGGAGTATAACCAAATCTGGTGCAAGGGCTACACGGAAGCTCTTTTTTTACAACAACATGACCTTCTCCTCTTGGACCCCACTTGGCTGCTATTCCGGGACCGAATAAAGCCACTGTCCTGACCTTTTCTATCACAGCTATATGGAGAATGCCGGAGTCTATGGTTATGAGAAACCCGCACCTTCTCAGAAGCTCTGCAGTCTCGGAAAGAGAAAGTTTGCCAGTAAGGTCTAACAGGGGAACAGAAGAATAGGCCAGTATCTTGCGGTTTATTTCTCTTTCAAGAGCTGAACCCAAAAGCACAGGTTGAAAACCTTTGTTCCATAGATCCTTTGCAACTTGTGCCCATCTTATGGGTTGCCAGCGTCTTGTGTAAATACTTGCACCTGCAAACATGGGAAACAGCGGTCTTTTTGTGTTTGAAATAATGTTCAAAATCTTTCTTTGTTGTTCTTTGGATGTGTAGAGATATGGCGGATCAAGGATGATCTGCTTTTGAATTTTAACTGCTTTAGAAAACAGCCGGCTAAAGTTGAAAAGCTCGTATTCATTTTGCCTGTACGAAACTGCTGAGCTATAGTAACAAGCTCTGTTATTAGTAGCAAAACCGAACTTTTCTCTCGCCTTAACGAGACGGGTAAAAAAGGTGCTCAAATAATGAGACTGTTCTGTGTCTATTACTGAATCGTATTCTTTGGTCAGAAGCCTTTTAAGGTCTGCAACAGACCAGTAGCTAAAAATCCTGTCTATGTATGGTGCTCTTTCAAAAACAGCCCTATTTCTTGGTTCACACAAGACATCTATCTGAAGATGTGGATTCTGTTTTTTGATCTCCTTTACAACCGGAAGCAAAAGAGCTGCATCTCCTATTCCACCAGGTCTTATTACGAGCAGTCTTTTTAAGTCATCTCTCTTTGCAGTCCTGTTTACCGGAAATTTTAAGAAAAAAGACCCAAAACTATCATCAAACAGCTTTAAGGCATTTATGACATGCTTTCTCATGCAGTATAAATCTTTATGCCCACAAAGATTATAAATAAGCCAGAAACTATAATAAGTTGCAGGTCTTTGAGAAACAACTCCACGGGGTCTGAAGCTCTGCCCTGTTCAGCTAATATGCAGAATCTTATTATTCCGTATGTAGCCGGTATGATAGAATAAATCAGGTTGTTTTTTTTCTCTAAGCAGTATAAGGCATACACCACACGGGATACTCCAGCCATTACCCACAACATCTTGGACAGATCTTCGGATCGGTATCTGATCAGATTTTTTCTGTAATGTCCAGCGTCTTCCTTTAACACCAAGATCTCGGACTTTCTTTTTGCTATGGAGATCAACATAGACAAGAAGAATATGCTCATAAAAAGCCACTTTGAAACTTCAACTTCAGCAACTACTCCTCCTGCAAGCACCCTTATCACAAATCCGAAAGATATGACGAAGATGTCCAACAATATCACATCCCTGAAATAGAGACTGTAAGAGACGCTGAGCAACAAATAACACACCAGACACAGAGTAAAACCGTGAGGAAAAGGAAAAACAAACAACACAAATAAAAGCAAAAACAAAAGTCCGGTCCAGATCAAAAAACCCTCTCTAAGGGTTATGCTTCCGTCTGCAAATGGACGGTTCTTCTTTTCTGGATGATTTACATCCTTTTTTTTGTCTATCCAGTCGTTCAGTATGTAACCCAAACTGGAAGCCATGCAAAAAGAGATGATTCCAAATACAACCATAACAAAAGAGCTGAGTCTGATGTGTCCTGAAAAGAAAAGAGGAACAAACAGAAGCAGGTTTTTTATCCACTGAGATGGCCTAAGCAGTTTAATACACGAGTGCATACTACCTTTCTATTCCTATTCTTGCAAGCACCCCTTTTCTGTAGTAGTGTTTTATCTCTCTCATTTCTGTCACTAAATCCGCCTCTTCTATAAGCTTGGGATCTGCATTTCTTCCGGTTATCACTACTTCAACATGCGAAGGCCGCTGCCTTAAAATCTCTATGAGCTGATCCACTTCAATAAGACCGTAGTAAACTGCAATGTTGGCCTCGTCCAGGATCACAAGATTATACTTGCCCGAATTGATTATATCTTTTACTTCTGAAAGACCTCTTCTGGCAGCCTCCACATCTTCCTTTTGGGGTTTGTTCTTTATAAAGCACCCCCTTCCATACTGCCTTATCTCTATCATATCTGAGAACCTTTTAAGTGCTTCGTGTTCACTGTAATGACCTGACTTCAGGAACTGACCGAAAAACACTTTAAATCCTGCACCAGCAGCTCTAATAGCAAGTCCTATAGCAGCCGTGGTCTTTCCCTTTCCATCTCCCGTGTAGATGTGTACATAACCTTTCATGGATGCTTACTCCTTAAGGACTACAGAGCTTTCCAATTGCTTAGGAGAAATATCCCTGTATTTTTCATAACAAAACCTTTGTGCCCACACTACTTAACACACACAGGGGAAAAGTCTCTGCCATTCTTTTAACAGCAGTCCATCCTGTACAGTGCATAGGAACCAAAACCTCAGGTTTAATCTTTTTTAATTCTTCCACGGTTGGTTCAATTGACTGCTCAAATGCCGGACCAGACAAATGAAACCCTCCTATAACCGCATATACTTGTTCTACTCCTGTAATCTTTTGAGCGTATCTTACGGTATTTATTATTCCAGCGTGTGCACATCCAGAAATCACCACAATGCCTTTTTCTTTCAACAAAATAACGAGTGCCTGATCATCTAAGATAGGATCTTTTTCGTCTTTTCCATCTCTGTGAATGAAGAGATTTGGCATCCCCTTTTCAAAGTCGCTCTTTCTGTCTATCTGTCCTGTAACAAGAGCAAGTCCATCGCATATCTTTGTAACGGATCTGGTTTCTACTACCTTTACGCCTTTGTCAATGAGCCATTTTTTATCCAGCATCTTGGGAAATAAAAGCTTCTGACCATTGGGAAAAAGAGCGTATCTGGGATAAAGAAATGCGTCTGGATGCACGAATACAGAGATTCCCCTTTTACACTCTCCTATAACCCACTCTAATCCACCAGTATGGTCCATATGAAAGTGACTTATAATTACGGCTTCTATGTTCAGGAGTCTTACACCAAGTCTTTCTACATTGTTTTTTATGCAAAGCTTCGTATAGCCCGTATCGAAAAGCAACTTGTGTTCTTTCCCTTCAGCATAAATGGTAATCAAAAGAGAAAGACCGTGCTCTGCAAGAAGGGTTGTCCTTGGCACCTCATTTCCCTCAGATAACACGGCTCTTTGCACGACAGGGAAAAGATCGGGTAACAAGAGATCCACATAATTATCCACAAGTATTAAAATTTCTACTCTTTCTGCTGCCTTAAGCTTTTCATCTCTTTTTGTATTTCCTTTAACTTCTTCCATACTTCTATCACCTGCTTTCTTGTTTCTTCTATACTTCCTTCGTTGTTTATAACAAAGTCTGCATAACCTACCTTTTCTTCTATAGGAAGCTGTGCCTTAAGGATATTTTCTGCTTGAGCCCGGGTGATGCCGTCCCTTTTCATAAGTCTTTTTATCTGGGTCTCCTTGGAGGTATAAACCACGATTATCTTGTGAAACCTGTATTGATGATTAAGCTCTATCAAAAGGGGAACGGCTACTTGTATTATGGCGTCCGGATCTTTTTTTACTATCTCGTTTATCTGTCTTATAAATTCTTCATATATCTTTGGATGAGTAAACCTTTCCAACATCTTTCTCTTTTCTAAATCAGAAAAAACTATATCTGAAAGCTTCTTTCTGTTGAGGGTTCCATCCTCCATCAAAACATCCTTTCCAAAATAATCTACGATCTGCTTCCAGGCAGGCTTGCCAGGTTCTACTACTTTTCTTGCTATCTCGTCAAAGTCAATAAGCGGGCAGCCGAGCTCTTTAAGCATTTCAGAAACAGTGCTCTTTCCTGTAGCAATACCCCCAGTGACCCCTACCACAAGTCTATTGTCAGATCCATCTCCTCTTATTGCTTTGACCTCTTCTTTTACCCTTTTGTACACTTCAGGAAAAGCACCGGAGACATCCAGCTCTGCCCCTGCATAGCTAATAGGATACCTAACGCCTCTTCTGTAAAGTGCTTCGAGTCCCCTGAGCGCTTTTTCCATCATATCCTCCGGAATCCCCATAACAAGTTCATCATCCTGTGCATGAGCATATCTTCTTTCTCCATAACAGGGTATTGTCAAAGACGGCTTGTGTTCGAGGTAACACCTCGCTATCGCGTCTGCGCAAGAACTCTCTCCTACACAGTAGAAATGCATAACTTCATAGTTTTCAAATTGAAGAGCATTTATGAGAAGCATCATCTGAGCAGGATTTGCGTAAATTAGCACGATGTCCGGATCAAATGGATTGTACACAAGAGGTGCGAGAGCAACTGCCTTGTATTTTCCCATGGGTATTCTGGGAATAGACTCTTCGTATCTCTTTCCGTCTTCCTTTTTTTGAACCCAAACTATACTCCTAAATGTCCCGTCCTTATTTACCTCTGGTATATCACAGAAGCCGAGTATAGACCCGCATGTCTCGCTCATGAGGTCTTCCATTGTAGCACCTACTGTCCAGTCAAAATTTCTGGCAAGGCTTATCAACTGACATAGCGTTACTTTGTGGGGTATCCTCCTCATATACGGGATCTGGTCAAGCTCCTTTTCTTCTTTTAAAAGTTTGAAAGCAACAGGAAAGGACTTAAGTCTTAGTAATAACTCCATCCTTCTTACGATTTTTTCCCAGTCCCTTTTCGTTTTCATTTTGGTCTCCCCTTCAAGATACATGCAGAATAAACTTTGCTTTTAAGTGCTTCGATTAGCTCTTTCTCTGTAGTTACTTTGTCCTGAAAGTGTGTAGCATATATGCCCACTTCGTTTATCTCGTGAGCGTCACTTCCACCTGTTCCAGGAAGAGCGCATATGTCTGAAACCTTTTTTGTGAATATGTTTTCACTCGCGTTTACCCTCCCATTTAGTACTTCTACAGCGTCAACCAATTTAAATAATTCTCTTTTAGAAGCCTTTTCCGGGGTAAGTCCAAGGCTTTGTACATCAGAAATAAGAAATCCTCTAAAAGGATGTGCAGCTATCATAAACCCGCCTTTTTTTCTCACCACATCTCTCAGCTCTTTTGCACTTACAAGACCGCCTCTGATGGAGATACTGTCTAATCCAAACACAAGGATGTCTCCCTGGTCTGTGGTTATTTCAGTGCCTCTGAAAACAGGAAATTCGTACTTATCTACAAGTGCTTCTATAGTGCGCCTATCCCACATGTAGTTATGATCGGTTATACAAATAGCATCGAGACCGATCCTTTTTGCCTCCTCTATCTGTTCTTCAATGCTGTTAGATGCACAGGAAGATGCGGGATAACTGTGAACATGAAGATCAATGAGAGTGCCTTTTTCTTTAACACAGGATGGAAAAAATTCTTTTAGGTCCATCTTCTCTTGACTTTTAACGATTCTGCTTTGCTCTCTTATTATGAGATCTCTTGCATTTTTCACTGTATCGCAACACTCAATAAGCAGGTTTGCAAAGTGGCGGCAAGACTTTTTCCCCAGCTCTTTTCTTATCCTTTCATACAGATCCTTTTCAGCTATACACAATCCCGTGGCTTCCTTTAGCGGCTCAATTGCTCTTGGACATTCAGGAGTAGTCCACCTTCTCCATCTGCCCTCGATTGATATGATCCTGAGATCGGAAAGTCTTACCCTGAGATCTATCTCCAAGCTGTATATGTCATCATCCAAAATCCCGTGTACGAGGATTTCATCTGGAGCGATTCTTTCTACTCCTACAAGCTTATTTCTCATAAACTTGAGCATCTTCTGTGGCCTCTATCTCTTTTACAATACGGCTTCCCTTTGAAAAAGCGGCACACCTTCCGTACAGCCTTACATTTTCTTTTACCATTTCTGCATAGTATTTGATGGCTTCTTCATCATCCTCAGGTCTTGGAGAACTTAAAAGATCTTGTTTGGTAAAAGAAAGTATGACCCCTCTGCAACACTCCTCCAGTGCAAAAGCAAGTTGAAAATCCTGGATGTGAGATTTTATCATCTTAAAGATTCCAGGACCGATCCTGCTTCTTATTAAAGAACATACCCGCTTTTCTTCAACCTTTTGCCACCTGCCTTTGCTGTCACGGTACATAATGTCTACGCTCTTTATTTCCAGATCTGGAGGTTCTACCAAGATCTTCGCTTCTATCTCCTGGACATTGTCCTTTAAGTAGCACACAGAACTAAGCATTCCGTTTTCGTGTTCTTCTACTTTTGTGTGCCTTATTCTTGAGAAGCGAAGTATGTGGTACATAGGTGTCCTCTTTTTGCCCAGAAATTACGCTTCAACACTCCTTTTGTCAACAAGTAAATGAAGCTGTCTGAAAGATCCTGAAATAGTTTTTATTGAAAAAAAATTTTTTGAGTAATACCATACAGTTTCAGCAAAAAGGATAAATTTAGGGGGTTTAGGGTCATGACTTATGTGATAGAGGCAATAAAAGAAAGAAGGAGCATAAGAAGTTACAAACAGGATCAGATAAAAGAAGAAACGATATCTCTTCTGCTGGAAGCCATAAAGTGGTCGCCATCTTGGGCAAATACTCAGTGCTGGGAAGTCATACTGGTAAGAGATCCGGAGATAAAAAAAGAACTGCAACAAACTCTCCCTAAGGGGAATCCCGCAAGGGATGCGATACTGAAAGCACCTGTGCTGTTTGTGATGTGTGCCCAGCTAAAAAAGGCGGGTTATTATAAAGGATCTGCTCCCACGAAGTTCGGAGACTGGTTTATGTTTGACCTTGGTATCGCAACTCAATCTTTGTGTCTTGCTGCACACTCCTTGGGACTGGGAAGCGTTATAGTTGGTTTGTTCGATCACGATAAGGCAAAACAAATACTAAGGGTGCCAGAAGGATACGAGGTGGTAGCAATCGTGCCGGTAGGTTATCCTGAAAAGATACCTTCTGCACCAAAGAGAAGAGAGACAAAGGAATTTGTGCATTATGAAAGGTTTTGACAAGTCATCTAAGAGATGAGGTTTAAAGCCAAAAAAGAAGAGCTGGTCTTCTTTCTCACAGACACAAACCTCTTCGTGTTGGGATTTGAGAAGAGCTTTGAGATAAAAAGAGATTTTAAAATAGAAGAGCTCATATCTTATCCTGAAGCCTTTAAGAAGGAGTTTGCCTCAAAAGAAGTAAAGGTTCTCGTGATCCCAGATTACTGGATCGTTACCAAGTTTTATCCAATAGCCACAAAGAAGGCGTCAGTTATAGAATCTTTCTTAAAAAGAAAGCTTCCGGTAGACTTTCCCGACTCATCTGATTGCAAAGATTTCTTTGAATATGTGTTCTACAGACAAGCAGAACAGGAGGGAATACAGGTATATGTGATTCAAGAAGAACTGTTCTATGTTTTGTACAGAAACCTTTTCTCCTCTTTTTCAATAGAAAAGATCACCACTGCAGCTTTTGTGTGGAAAGCCAAGCTGGGTAAAAAAATAAAAGACATTAATAAAGGCCTTAAGATATTTGTTCATCTTTACGAAGACAAGGCATACCTGTGCTTTTTTTTAGAATCGCACTTTTTGTTCTCCAGACTTATATCTGCTGAAGAGAATTACATAAATCAGGTGTCATACGAACTTATGCAGTCCTTTAGACTTGTAAGCCAAAAGACAAAAAAAGAGGTAGAAAAACTTTACCTTATTCCCAAACAGGATTCAGACGCACAGAAGCTATCGGAGACACTGGATGTAGAAGTAGTGGACATCTCAACTCACATAAATCTTTCTCTGCCTTCTGCAGAGGTTGTGAAAAAGATAGGCTCTTTTGCATTCTTAGACAGATCGGACATTTCGGATTCATCAAGATTCTTTTATCTAACCTACAGACCACTAAGAGAGCAAAAAGAGTGGACATTCTTTCAAAACATAGGTATTGGAGCAGGAATTTTCGTCTTCTTGCTCATGCTTTTAGAAGCAGTATATATAAACAGAATGTTACCTAAATTCAGAAACACAACGGATGTAAGTACTCCCGTGATACAACAGTACATTTCTGTTATAGAAGATATTATCCGCTATAAAGAAAGACCTGATTTTTCATTAGTAATTATGAAACTTCTGAACTGTTCGTCAGAGGAGGTGTGCTTTCAACATATAGGTATAGAGCCTGGCCCACCTTACAGGGTCGAGCTGACCGGTTATGTCTCGGCATTTAGTGTGGAAAAGTTTCAAGAAATCTTTTCTGACTTTCTATCTAAGATAAGAAAAAGTTTTAGATATGCCCAGATTCCAGCTCTAACAGATGTGGATATAAAAAGAGAAGGACAGCAGGATTTTAAATTCAGATTTAGTTTTGAACTCAATGAAGAATAGACACAAAAAAAGATGGATTGTTGTGGGAATAGTATGGTCTCTGGCACTGATAACTTTTGCTTTTAATCTCTTCAGAATAGAAAGCTATGCAAAAAAGAAAGAAAAACTTCTTGTACAAGAAAGGGTAAAAGAATTTATAAGAAAACACGAACCTATTTTAAAAAAAGCCGTTCAGGAAAGAAATAGGATGTATGACCGGATTCCAAGCCCAAAAATAGGTCTTATGAAAGTGGAGGAGCTCTTAAACAGCCTGACAGAGAAAAACGGGCTTGAAATGATGCGAATCGAACACGAAGAGCTCTTTGACGAAGTCAACGGAGCAGATTTGTCTTTTACATGTCGTGGTGCAGTGAAGGATCTTGTAAAAATAATCCGTGACATAGACTCAACTTATCCATACCTGGAAATAAGTGGTGTAGAGCTGGACTTAGACAGAAGTAAAAACGGGACATTCAAAATAAAATTAAAGTACAACTTTACGCTTCAATAAAATGAGAAAAAAATTCCTCTCTGTAGTTTGGCTCCTTATAGGATCCATGATACTGGGATATAACATTTATGTCATAGATCAACTTTACCAGCCCCCTGTAATAAGCACTCCAGAACTGAGCGAGTTAAAAGGCAAACTTAACAGCCTTACTTTCCTCAATTCAAAGAAAAAAAAGAAAGCGCAGGAAAGAAACCAGCTTTTTAAGACGGTCTTTAAGCATGTGACTGAACTTAAAAGTAATAAAAAAAGCTCCTTAAGTGATGTAAAGATAAAAGAAAAAGTGATTCTTCCTGTTGTTCAGGGAATGATAAAAAGCATTGATCAAAAAGGAAGGCTTCACAAACTGGTCATGATTGACGGGAAAGTTTATTCAGAAAAACAAAAGGTAAAAGGTTTCGTTATTGAAAAAATATTAGACAGTGGAATATATTTGACAAAACATGGAAAAAAATGGTTTGTTAAAATACCAGATGTTAAATTTTCCATTATCAATGAATAGGATTTTGCTTTTTTCGGCAATCATTGTTCTCTTTTTGGGATGCAGAGGCCCACAGGTCAGGTCTGTAAAACAAGAACGCCTATCCCAGATGAAACCCAGCAAGATAATAAAAGAGCAAGAAAAGAGAGTACCCGCAAAAAAACCTGCTCCAAAACCAAAACCCCTGGTTAAGCCATATAAAAAACCGAAAAAACTCTATTCCTTAGTCTTTCATCAGGCAAGGCTTGGAGATATACTAAATGTTCTTGCTACAGAATCACACATGAATCTATCCGTAGATTCAGAGGTAAACTTGGACAAACCCATCACTGTCAGACTGAACAGGGTCACCTTGGATGAAGCACTGGACATGATAGTGAAGAGATCAGCAGGTTACACCTGGAAGATGAAGAAAAACTTCATTTTCATAAAAAGATTCGAGGAGTACATATATCACTTTGACTATATAAACCTGATCGGAAAAACCAGCGTTTCAGTTGGAGGAGATATGCTGGCATCCGGAGTGGAAGAGGCAGGAGTTACGGGAAAATACGAAATAAAAACAGAAACGCACGAAAAAGGCACAGACATTTGGGACTCGATTAAAAGATCTCTTGAGTCCTTAAAGTCGCCCGAAGGCACGGTTCGAATAGACAAAGTAGCTGGTCTAATTTACATGAAGGATACGCCCGCCAGAATAGATTCAATGGTGAAGTTTTTGGATAATCTGTCAGAATCCTTAAAAAGGCAAGTAATAATAGACGCAAATGTTTTGGAAGTTACTCTTTCAGATGAAAGCAAGTACGGAATAGACTGGAATGAAATGCAAATCGCCTTTAAGTCTAAGTGGGGTGGACTGCCTGATGATATGAACATAAACTTTAACAATGGATCCATAGTTCTTTCCACAAGATCGAGTCTAAACGCGGTACTGGACTTTTTACGGACTAAAGGGGATGTTACGGTTTTGTCCAACCCTCATCTGTCTGTTTTAAATGGCCAGTCTGCTTTGCTCACAGTGGGGTATCAATATCCATATGGTGACATAGAAGGGGTGGACAGAGATACAGAGACAGGTCTTATTACTTACGGAAGTAGCATAAAAAGAGCGGTCCTGGGTCTTCAATTAGGTATTACCCCGCACATAGCAAAAGACGGTACAATCATATTGCACATCGTACCAACGATCACCAGAATTCAGCAGAACATAGAAGTAGATGTGCCCGTGGCAGCCGGACAGATACAGCACATATCGAACCCCATAATTGACCTTCAGGAACTTTCCACTTCAGTTATGTTGAAAGACGGGCAGACCCTTGTACTGGCAGGACTGATAAGTCAAATAAGAAAGATAGAAAAAAAAGGACTTCCAGTTCTTTCTGACATACCGCTGCTGGGAAAGATATTTAGCAGAACAGAAGAGCAAAGACAAAACAGAGAACTGGTAATATTCATTACCCCACATATAAGGAAAGTCCCCTAAGATATTAAAAATACTTGTTGACTCTTACTTAAGTTACATTTTAAAATGGCTTAACAAATTAAAAGGAGGTATTGCCATGAGGTTCTCTAAGTTAGCAGGGGAGAAGGGTTTCACATTAGTGGAGATTGCGATAGTTTTGGTGATTATTGGGCTTTTGATAGGTGGAATACTAAAAGGCAGGGAAATGATAAAAAATGCAAAGGTAAAAAGGGTAGTAAAGATGGCAGATGAACTCAGAAGTGCCTGGAACTCCTTCTATGACAAATACGGCGTCTATCCAGGAGATGAAAACAACCCAAATATTCCACCAGGAGACAGACACAATGGAAACGGAGATGGTCATGTAACCGGAAACGAAATATACTATCTTTTTGAAGACTTACAAAAGGCCGGGCTAATTTCAGGTAATTACAACGGCACATCCGATCTTCCCACCCATCCATTTGGAGGTAAGGTGGCTATCCTGTACTTAAATCTAAACAGGACAGGTTACAAACACTGGATTCGTTTTGAAAACATGCCCTGGGATGTGTGCCAGCAAATAGACATGAAGTATGAC
>CAYMUI010000056.1:0-62338 GCA_964393645.1 uncultured Desulfobacterales bacterium
CGGACATTTAACATGCGGTCATAAGGATGCCAAATAGGTTCGGTTTGATCATCAATAACTTCCAGTCGAATCCGCCTTTTCCATCCTGTTGTTCCAAAAATTTTGCACGCATCACATATACCAACTTCATCAAGTGCCGTCCACCAATCCTTTCCTTTCTTTCGAGCTTCTTTAAAGCTCTCAAATTTTTTTCCGCTTAATTCACACTTTTCACCACTTGGCCCTTCACATGCCCATCCTCCCAGAGCTCTTACAATTGCCTCATACCACCAGCGTAAACTCCCGATTATTCCCGTTTCACGAATACGATCCATGGTGCCGTCAATACTACCTGTCCATAAAGGCGTAAGAGTCTTCACCCGAATTAATAATTCCCTCACCATCTTCCTCCTTAATATTTATCCCTTAGTTTTTCATGATTTCTCACATTCTAAAGTTGTTGACAATCAAAATTCAAAAATTGATAAAAACTTATTTTTTAGGTGAAAGTTTAGTTAAAATTTTTTGCAAAAACAAGACAATTTCTTTTGGTAGAAGAACAGCCTTTGCTTGGCACTTGGCACTTTTTATTGACTTTTCTTGCATATTTTTCTAAAAATAAACACTCCCAACTTAGGATGAGGAGAATGCAAGATGAAGACATTTATGGCTAAAAAAGATGAAGTAGAAAGAAAGTGGTATGTGGTAGATGCCACTGACAAGGTATTGGGAAGAATGGCTTCTCAAATTGCCAAAAAACTTCGTGGCAAAGATAAACCTGTTTTTACTCCTCATGTAGATACAGGAGATTTTGTCATTGTAGTAAATGCAGAAAAAGTGAAACTTACGGGGAAAAAGTGGGAGAAAAAAATATATTATCATCACAGTGGCTACATGGGAGGTATAAAGCAGATAACCGCAAAAGAGCTGCTCAGAAAAAAACCTGAAGAACTGATAAGACATGCAGTAAAAGGGATGCTTCCAAAAAATAGGCTTGGTAGAAAGCTTTTAAAAAAGTTAAAAATTTATGTAGGACCAAATCATCCTCACGAAGCTCAAAAACCTGAAAAATGGGAGATTTAAACATGGCTGAAAGAATATTCTATGCAACTGGAAGAAGAAAAAGGGCAGTTGCAAGGGTTTGGATAAAAAAGGGAAGAGGGAAAATAACGGTAAATGATAAACCTATGGAAGAATATTTTTTAGAAGAGGCTCATAGAATTCACGCTTTAGAACCTCTGGATATATGTCATATGACGAATAAGGTAGATGTGAAAGCTACTGTAAAAGGAGGCGGACTTTCTGGACAGGCTGGTGCTTTAAGACACGGTATAAGCAGAGCTCTCGTGCTTATGAATTCTGAATTTAGACCTATACTAAAAAAAGCTGGTATGCTTACAAGAGATCCGAGAGAAAAAGAGAGGAAAAAGTACGGACAGAGAGGAGCAAGAGCGAAATTCCAGTACTCAAAGAGATAAAAAATCGCACACTCCACATCTTTTACATCCGGGCAAACCGGTGCATATGTCTGACTCTTCGGAGAAAAGAGCTCTGTTATATTCAGAAAATAGGTATTTTTTGCTTATACCAGAGCTTATAAAATCCCACGGTAGTATTTCGGAAATGTCCTTTTGTCTGTATACAAAAAAGTCTGGATTTACATCCGAAAACTTGAATGCTTTCTTCCAGTTTCCGTTAAATTTGTGAACAAGCAAAAGTATATTAGCCACTCTCCTATCACCCAATGAAAGCAAAGTTTGAACATATGCCCACTTGGGAACATCAAAGCTGATCCTTATTCCTCCTTCTTTTCCTATCTTCTTTGACAGCCATTTTTGTTTCTTCTTTAGTTCGTCCACTTCTTCCATACCTGTCCACTGAAATGGAGTAAAAGGTTTTGGCACAAAGCAACTTACATTTACTCTTATATTTATCACTCTGCCTTTTGCTGCTCCTTGCTTTACCGCATGATGTTTTATAAGTTTGATAAGTCTCAATATTTGTTCCACATCTTCCCATTCCTCCGTTGGAAGGCCTATGATAAAGTAAAGTTTAAGAGAAAGTTCTGCCTGTGCAATCAACTGAACTGCTTCTATTATTTTTTCTTCACTTAAATGTTTGTTTACTACTTTTCTAAGTCTTTCAGATCCAGCCTCTGGGGCTATAGTGACCTGTCTCTGACCCGCCTTTTTCATGTACTGTAAAAACTGAGGATCAATAGCATCTGCTCTTATGGAAGAGATAGAAAATTTTCCTTTTTTTTCACAAACAAAAGATAAAACCTTGTCTATAGAAGGCACATCAGCTATAGATGTGCCCAGCAATCCAACATATCCGGTTTTATCCAGTGCCTTCTGAACGGTTTCAATAAGAACCTCGGTATCATGATATCTGGGAGGCCTGTATATGTAACCAGCAGCACAAAACCTGCACGATCTTCCACACCCTCTTGCTACTTCAATCAAGATTCGTTCAGAAAATTCGGTTTCTTCAGAAATAATCTTTGAATGCGCCACATCATCCAAAGGAACCTTCTTTGCAATCAAAACCTTTTCGCTTATTCCAGCTTGAGTAGGAGAAAAAGAAGAAATGGTGCCGTCTTTGTTGTATTCTACCTTGTAAAAAGAAGGCACATAAACGCTTGGCTCATTGGTTGCTATAAAAAAGAGAAGATCTTTTTTATTTGAAAATCTTTTATAAGAGTCTAAAAGAAGATCTATTACATTGTTTAGGCTCTGTTCAGCCTCACCTAACAAAAAAAGGTCAAAAAACAGAGATAAAGGCTCAGGATTTAGAAAGGTTGCCACTCCACCTGCCATTACTAATGGATATAAACTCTGCCTTTCTTCTGCCAGCAAAGGCACTCCACCAAGCTCAAGTATTTTTAAGACATTTGGGTAGTCGTTTTCAAACGAGATAGAAAAGGCTATCAGATCAAAACTACTTAAACGGGATTGAGATTCAACAGAGCGCAACTGTTCATTTTCAGACGGAAGAAAAAATCTTTCTGCAACCACCTCATCTCTTTTATTGAGTAAATCGTATACAACCTGAAAACCCAGGTTAGACATTCCAACATGATATAGGTTGGGATAAACAAGCGCTACTGAAAATCTTCCTCTTTTTTTCTTTTGTAAAACTCCTTTTTCTTTTCTCTTGAAGATCCTCCTGTAAGAGCCTTTTTCCATCTACTTTTTCTCTTTTATCTTTGAATCAGAATTTCTCAAGAAAGCCGGGTAATCCAAGTTTTTGATTTTATTTATGAGCCCTCTTTTTTTTCCCTTTTCATTCTCGTGACTGTTTTCAAGTTCTTCTTTTACTGACTGAGCTGTATAATCGCCAACTCTCCTTACAGTCCAGGGTTCTCTTATCTCTTCCGGTGTGGCGTCTCTGATTTTGCTTTTTATGTCCACCACATTTCCTCTCTGCTTCGGGTGAGCCCCCTCTTTCTCTTCTTCTCTTTCTTCTTCAACACTGTCTATCCCGGTAGCTATTACGGTAACCTGAATCTCGTCCTCTATCCTGTCATCTATAACTACTCCCCAGTAAATGTCTACATCATCTTCATTTACTTGATTTCTCAAAAAGTTACACGCCGCATCTATCTCTTCCATACTTATGGTAGAAGGTCCTGTAATGTTTATCAAAAGACCTTTTGCACTACTGATAGAAATATCTTCAAGCAACGGGCTTTTAATAGCCATTTCGGCTGCTTCTATCGCTCTCTTATCACCGCTTGCTACTCCTCTTCCCATAAGAGCAGTGCCTCTTTTTTCCATCACTTTTTTTACATCAGCAAAATCTAAGTTAATAAATCCCTGACTCGTTATAAGATCAGAGATGCCTTTTACTGCGTCTAAAAGAACATTATCTGCTTTTGCCAGAAGTTCTACAAAACTCATAGACTTTGTTCCTATGGATTTTAGCTTTTCGTTATTTATGAGTATCAAGCTGTCCACTTCTCTTCTAAGCATTTCTATACCTTGAAGAGCCCTTTGCATCCTCTTTTCGCCTTCAAACAAAAACGGCTTGGTTACCACTGCCACTGTAAGAGCACCTGTTGCTTTGCATTCCCTTGCAATAACCGGAGACGCTCCTGTACCAGTACCACCTCCCATACCGGCAGTTATAAAGACCATGTCGGGATTTCCGAGATACTCTCTTATTTGATCCAGACTTTCCTCTGCTGCCTTCATCCCTATTTCTGGATCTCCACCAGCTCCGAGTCCCATAGTAAGGTTAGGCCCTAACTGAATCTTTGATTCTGTAAGCGCCCTGTCTAAATCTTGAGCATCCGTGTTTGCAACTATAAAGTCCACTCCTTGTAATTTTGCGTTGATCATGTTGTTGATAGCGTTGCACCCGGCTCCGCCTACTCCTATGACTTTTATCTTTGTCAGATTATATACCTTTCTTTCTTCTACTATGTTAAATTTTGCTGCCATACTTAAACCTCCTATATTTTTTAAAAGACTTCGCTAAACCATCTTTTCATGGTATTCATTATTTTCAAAAATATGTTGGAATCTCTTATTCTAAACTTCCTCTTCTTTTTTCTTTCTCTTGCCCCGTACATAAGAAGTCCCAATGCCGTGGCATACATTGGCTCTTTTGCTATTTCAGATCTTCCTCCCACATCCTTTGGATAGCCTATTCTTGCAGGAACACGAAATACCCTTTCTGCTACTTCCACTATGCCATTCAATAGCGCTGAACCTCCCGTTATGATAACACCGCAGTTGAGATCTACATCTACCTCGGCTCTTATAAGGTCTTCGTACAACAGTGAAAATATCTCCTCCACTCTCGGTTCCAATATTTCGGCAATCCTTTTTTTTGATACCTTTCGAGTACCGTTTTCATTAAAGCCTTTTATCTCTACAAATTCATCTTCAGATACCAAAGAAACAGAACCGCAACCGTACTTTTTCTTTATCTCTTCCGCTTCTTTCTGAGATGTCTTCAGCCCTACAGACAGGTCATAGGTAAGATTATTACCTCCTAAGGGTAACACAGAGGTATGTCTTATTGCACCCTTTGAAAAGACCGCCATATCCGTAGTTCCACCGCCCAAGTCAATAAGTATAACATTTCCTTTTTTTTCATCCTCTTTGAGAACGGCATCACTTGAGGCTATAGCTTGGAGAATTATGTCACAAACATCTAAGCCGGCGTTGTTCACGCACTTTATAATATTCTGGGCAGCTGTGACAGCAGCGGTTATTATGTGAAGTCTTACACCAAGTCTCACACCAGACATGCCTATTGGATTTTGGATTCCTTCTTCATCATCTACTTTGTACTCTTGCACTATAGTCTGAATTATTTCTCTATCCATGGGTATAGCCACAGCACTTGCCACATCGATTACCCTTTCCAGATCTTTTTTGGTTATCTCTTTGTGTTTAATAGGGATGGAACCATCGCTATTAAAGCTTTTTATATGACCACCAGCAATTCCCACATAGACTGCGTCTATTTCACAACCTGAGTCCTTTTCCGCTTTTTCTACAGCTTTTTCTATAGAACGAACAGTCTCATCTATATCTACAACCACACCCTTCCTTAAACCGTTAGACGGATGAGTTCCCATTCCGACGATTTCTAAGCTATCGTCCTCCCCCACTTTTCCTACTAATGCACAGATCTTTGTAGTTCCCACATCAAGACCTACAACAATATCTTTATCCATTTGCACTCCCTAATCTGACCACTGCTCCATTTTTTATACAGTCCAGATCTATGGATGTTATCTTTATTTGGGCATAATTTGTGAAATAATTCAATACTTTTTTTAGTTCTTTAATCTTTTTTGTAATTCTATTCTGATCCAAGTATTCGATCTGATGGGTAAAAATCACCTCAACTCTTGGGCTGGTAAAATAAATGTGTGCACTTCCGTACTCGGTTACATGAAGCTCTGAAATCCTGTTGATACCTTTTTTAACAAGCGCGTGAATTACATTTATCGCTTTTTGCAAACGGACATTAAAATCGGGATCGTCAGGTTCAAGACCTGTTATTATGGGAAGATCTACGGATTCGCCTCTTTTTTTGATCCTAAAAATCTTTCCTTTTAGATCTAAGTAAAAAAGATCGTCTCCGATTAAGATCAATGCAAACGGAATCTCTTTCTTTATATCTATAATCAATGTGTCAGGAAACTTTTTCCTTATCTTCACAGCTCTTATATCTGGATTCATCTCTATCTTCTTTTCTAACTCATCTTTATCAAACAAGATTATATTTTGATTTTCTTTCTTTAACCTAAGAATCCTCATTACATATCTTTTCTCTTCTTTGTCTCCGCCATTTATTATTATTCTCTTTATTCTGAACCGAGGAGATTCTGTTATAAGATTGTACAGCTTTAAAAGTCCCAAACTAACCAAAGATGTAACGAGCATTCCTGCAAATAGAAAAAAAAGCCACGGTCTTATCGCGCTTTTTTTCGTTTTGCTTTTTTGATTCTTTCTATTTTTTTTCTTTTTTCTCATTAATCGAAACCAACAAATTTTATTTCAGGATTAAGCCTTATACCATACTTGGTTTCTACTTTATCTCTTACCATTTTTATAAGAGCCATTACATCGGAGGCAGTGCTATTGCCTTTATTTATAATGAAGTTGGCGTGAAGTTCAGAAATCATGGCATCTCCGATACTTTTACCTTTTAAGCCCGCTTTTTCAATAAGACTGCCCGCATAATCTCCCGCAGGATTTTTGAATATACAGCCTGCACTATAATGGTTAATAGGTTGGGTTTTCATTTTGCGTTTCAGGTAAAAAGAAATTCTTTCCCTGACCTTCTCTCTGCTATCCACATCCATTCTAAACCATACATGTGTTATGATACTACAGTTGCTTAGATGCATTTTTCTATAGGAAAACCGCAGCTCTTGTTTTTCCTTCAGTAGTACTCCTCCAGAAGGACTTACAAGTTTTACCTTCTCCACCCTATCTGACACTTCTCCTCCAAAAGCCCCTGCATTCATAAAAACCGCTCCTCCTACAGTTCCGGGAATTCCTGCCAAAAATTCTAATCCACTGAATCCGTTTTTTACACAACAACTTAACAAACGAGATATAGGCACGCCTGCTCCTGCCATGATAAGCGTGTTTTCGTTGCTCAGTCTTTCAAATTCTCCCTTAAGTCTTATGACGACTCCTTTAAAACCAGAATCATTTACAAGAATGTTACTTCCATTTCCTAAAACAAAGTAGGGAATCTGTTCATGATTTAAATAACTCACAAGCTTTTTTAACTCTTCAAGGTCGGCTACATCACAGAGTGCCCAAGCCTTTCCCCCGATCTTAAATGTGGTGTATGGAGCAAGCACGACATCAAAGCGGGTATTAGGACATATACACTTGATGAATTTAAGCTTTTTCATTTTGTAAAAATCTTTCTCCTACAAGGTATATATTTCCGGCTCCGAGGGTAAGGATCATATCGCCTGGTTTTGCTACAGACATAAGTATAGAAAGGGTTTCGTCTAATCCTTTGCTATATATCACATTTTTGTGACCATACTCTTTTATAGCGCGTGCAAGTCTTTCTGAAGTAACGCCTTCGATGGGAGGCTCTGAAGCAGGATAAATAGGATTCACGATAAGCACATCTGCGTAATCAAAAGAGGTGACAAACTTGTCAAAAAGCGCTTTTGTTCTGGAATATCTGTGAGGTTGAAAAGCCACTATAAGCCTTTTATCTGGCCACCATTGTTTTATGGTCTTAAGAGTGGCTACAATTTCTGTAGGATGGTGTCAATAATCATCCATAACAAGTATTTTTCTTACTTCTCCTTTTATCTGAAATCTCCTTTCAAGACCGCCTATATTTCTGAGACCCTTAGTTATGGAATTTATGTCTATTTCCAGCTCCATGGCAACTGCAATAGCAGCAAGAGCATTCAATACATTGTGAACCCCGGGCATTCCAACAAATATCTCGCCCAAACTTTTTCCTTTATATACAAGCTCAAACTTGGTGCCAAAGCCCTCTTTTCTCAAAAAATGCCCTTTTATGTCTGCATCTGTTTCTAAACCATATGTAACATACCTTCTCTTCACATAAGGAATAATCCTTCTTATCTGCTCGTCATCTAAACACAGAACAGCCAATCCATAGAAAGGAAGCTTGTTTACGAATTCAACAAAGGAATTTCTAAGGTTTTCCATACTCTTGTAGTAGTCCATATGTTCGTAGTCTATGTTTGTTACCACAGATATAACCGAAGAAAGTCTTAAAAATGTCCCGTCACTTTCGTCTGCCTCTGCTATGAGAATGTCTCCTTGGCCAAGTCTTGCGTTTGACCCGTTCCATATACTCAATCTCCCACCTATGATAACCGTAGGATCCATCTCTGCTGCATTAAGTATAGATGCGATCATGCAGGTGGTAGTGGTCTTTCCGTGAGCACCTGACACAGCTATCCCGTATTTAAAGCGCATGAGTTCCGCTAACATTTCAGCTCTTGGAATAACAGGAATAGCCTTTTTTCTTGCCTCAACTAACTCTGGATTTTCATCCGAAACAGCCGAAGAATAAACCACTACATCTACTCCATCTATGTGATTAGTGCTGTGGAAATATTCTATCTTTGCACCTAAGGACTCTAACCTTTCTGTTGTGGGGCTTTTCTTTAAATCGCATCCACTGACTTCATATCCCAGATTTATAAGAAGCTCTGCGATCCCGCTCATTCCTATTCCACCTATTCCAACAAAGTGCAGTTTTTTTACCTTCTTAAGAAGTTTCATTTCTCTTTAACCTCATCTGTGACATGTAGTTTACAATATGCTCAGCGATCATCCTTGCAGATTCGGGATTTGCCAGTTTTCGGGCGTTATGCCCTAAGATGTGTAAAAGTTCTGGTCTGTGCACAAAAGCCTCTATAAACATGGCAAGCTTTTCTGGAGTAAGCTGAGACTGTAAAATAACCACTCCTCCTCCTATTCTCTCCAGCATAAGAGCATTCTTCTCTTGGTGATTATCAGTAGCAAAAGGATAAGGTATAAGAATAGAAGGTTTTCCTGCAGCAGCCAATTCAAAAATACTCGATGCTCCTGCTCGGCTTATTACCAGATCTGCTTTGCTTAACAATTCCGGCATGTTATACGAAAAGCCAAAGACATCAGCACTTACTCCGATTTTTTCGTATTCTTTTTTTACTCTTTCAAAGTCAACCTCTCCTGTTTGGTGTATCACGCAAGGATTAATCCCCTTATTCAGAAGCAACTTAAGTGCTTGTAAAAATATGCTGTTTATAGTAACAGATCCCTGACTGCCGCCAATTACAAGTATAGTAAACCTTGATTTTTTTTCTTTTTCAACACGAAAAAACTCTTTTCTTACGGGATTTCCGCTGTAAAAACACCTATCTCCTTTAAGCAATTTTTTTGTTTCCTTGAAAGAGACAAAAAGCCTGTCCAAAATAAAGAGCCTATACAAAGTACGATTTGCACGACCAGGGATAAGATTCTGTTCATGAGCAAATACAGGAATCCCCATAAACTTACCTACTACGCATATCACCGCACTTAAAAAACCGCCAAGCCCTAATATCACATCAGGCGGACTTTTTCTTAACAGATTAAACGCCTTAAAAACTAACAGAGGTTGTTTTAAAGGAGCTTCTGCTTCGACAAAAACGGTCCGATAGTTGTATTTTTTTACTATAGCAGGTGCAGGACCTTTTTTGTTGGTAACGAATGTAACATTTAATTCCTGCACACACTCTTTAAGAGCCTCTAAAATGCATATCCCAGGATATATGTGTCCGCCTGTCCATGCAGATACCACAAGAATATCCAATTTTTTTAATAACTTACCTTTTTGAAGAAACATTTAAAAGTATTCCTATCTCCAGCATACTGAAAAGCAGAGAAGATCCTCCGTAACTTAAAAGAGGAAGAGTTATACCTTTTGATGGCATAAGGTTCATTACAACCCCCATATTTATCAGGATCTGGATTCCAAGCATACAGCTTATCCCAAATGCCAAGTACTTATTGAAAAGATTTTTGGTGTCTATGGCAATCTTTATTCCTTTAGCAATCACGATCATATAAAGCAGAATAATAACAAAGACTCCTACAAAACCTACTTCCTCTGCAATAACAGAAAGTATAAAGTCTGTATGAGGCTCTGGCAAATAAAACAGCTTTTGTTTCCCGGCTCCAAGTCCAACTCCGAATATCCCGCCTACGCCAAAGGCATAAAGAGAGTGGATCGTTTGAAACCCATA
This sequence comes from uncultured Desulfobacterales bacterium, assembly GCA_964393645.1. Lineage (GTDB taxonomy): Bacteria > Desulfobacterota > DSM-4660 > Desulfatiglandales > JALVZP01 > JALVZP01. Next base: position 10,229 of record CAYMUI010000056.1, read on the forward strand.
GGTGTCAGCATATTTCCAAGGATTTCTGAATGCTTCCCATCTGTGAACAACATATGAGGAATGAGAAAAAAGATACACTCCAACAGGAACGATAACAGCTAACACCAAAAAAAGTTGAAAAGGATTTGCACCGCCCACAAAGAGCATTATAAAAAGCCAAGCACCTATCATTACCACAGAACCGTGGTCAGGCTGCTTCAATATCAACGCCATCACCAAACCAGCTACAATCAGATGGTGGAGAATACCTCTTTTAAAAGATCTCATTTCCAGACACTTATCAGCCATAGAATATGCCATATAAACGCAAAGAGAAAATTTTGCCATCTCAGTAGGTTGAAAAGAAAAACCAAATGCCCTGATCCACCTTCTTGCACCGTTTACAGTGTGTCCTATAAAAAAAAGAGAAATCAAAGCACAGAGGCTTAAAAAAAACAGTCCTAAAACCACTTTTCTGTTAGAGAGTAAGTCCAACGGAAGCAACATTCCGGTTATCATAACGATGAGGCCTAAAAGACAAAATAAAGACTGTCTCTTCAAATACATATATGGATCACCAAATCTGTATAGAGCCAGGTTTGAACTGGCACTGTACACAAAAATAAGACCTGTACATATGAGTAGAAAAACGCAGATAAGTAATATGTAGTCGTATTGAGGAGCTTTATCGTTGATCCCTGTCATTTCAAAATTCCTGTGCTAAAAGCTCTTTTTACGGCTTCTTTAAACACCTCTCCTCTGTGAGAGTAATCTTTAAACATATCAAAACTGGCACATGCAGGGGAAAGTAAAACAACATCTCCTTTTTTTGCTTTGGAAATAGCTTTAAGTACTGCGTCTTGCATATCAGATGCTATCTCAGTGCTTATTCCTCTATTTTCAAACTCCACAGACATGTGGCAGGCACTTTCACCAATAAATACCGCGTGTTTTACTCTATGTCTTACTTTTTCTGCCAATTGGGAAAAATCGAGTCCTTTATCTTTTCCGCCCGCAATAAGAATTACAGGCCTTTTAATGCCTTCTACAGCTTTTACAGTGGAATCTATGTTGGTTGCCTTTGAGTCGTCTACAAACATGATCCCGTCTTTTTGAAAAATTAGCTCCAATCTGTGAGGAAGAGGTTTGAAGCTTCTGATCGCACTCTGGATTACTTCCTTTTTTATCTTAAAGATACAAGCAACAAGAAGCACGGGCATAGTGTTTACTACATTGTGCTCTCCTAAAAGAGGTATATCTGTTATAGGAAAATCTTCTTTCACACCGTTAAAGCGAATCTTTATAAACTCCCTTTCCAAAAAAGCGGCTCTGCTCTGTCTTTCTTCTACTCCAAATCTGAGGGATTTTACCCTTTTGTTTTTTATTTGAGAAAGTACAGGATCATCATCGTTTAGGATCAGAAAACTGTTTTCCCTCTGATTCTGAAATATCTTGAGTTTACTGTTTACATAGTGCTGAAAGCTCTTGTGCCTGTCTAAGTGGTCAGGACTTATATTCAAAATTATTGATATAAAAGGGCAAAAATCTCTCACGCTTTCCAACTGAAAACTGCTTACCTCCAAAACCACTAACTCCCATTTATGATCTTCAAGAAGACTCGAGATAAAAGGTTTGCCCAGATTTCCTCCTACAAACACCTTTTTTCCTGATCGCTGAAGCACATGTGCTATCATACTCGTAACAGTAGATTTTCCATTTGTTCCTGTAACAGCTATTATAGGCCAAGGACAGAATCTGTAGGCAAGTTCTATCTCTCCTATTACCTCCACCCCGTAGGCTCTGGCTTTTTTGATAACATCTAAGTCTAAGGGCACACCAGGACTTAATATCAGAAGGTCTGAATTAAAGATTGTCCTTTCGTCATATCCTCCCGTCCTTATGTGGCACCCTGACCGCTGTAATTCATGTAGGTACTCTTTTTTGAGCTCTCTTTCTTCTCTTATGTCGTTTATATAAACATCTGCCCCTTCTTTTTTTAAAAAAAGCCCTGTGTAGAATCCTGTAATTCCCAACCCTATTACAGAAACCTTCTTGCCCGAAAGCCTCATCTTTACCTGAGCTTTAGCGTGCTAAGTCCTAAGAGGGCTAAGATAATGGATATTATCCAAAACCTAACTATTACCTTGGGCTCTGGCCATCCTTTTAATTCAAAGTGGTGATGTATGGGAGCCATACGAAATATTCTTTTTCCACCCGTAATCTTAAAATAAAGAACCTGGAATATAACCGAAACGGTTTCGATTACAAAGATTCCGCCTATTATGATAAAAATTATCTCCTGTTTTGTTATAACCGCCACAGTACCCAAAGCTGCACCTAAGGAAAGGGAACCCACATCTCCCATGAATACTTCAGCAGGATAAGCATTATACCAAAGGAATCCCAATCCCGCACCTATAATCGCTCCGCAAAACACACTCAACTCACCAGCTCCTGCAATATAAGGAATGTGAAGATAAGAAGCGATTATTTTGTGACCAGCTACATAAGAGAAGATCAAATAACAACCAAAAGCCACTATAAGAGGACTTATAGCCAGACCGTCCAGTCCATCTGTAAGATTTACTGCGTTAGAGCTTGCCACTATAACAAACCCCATAAACAGGATGTAAAAAGTACCAAGATCAGGATGAACAGTCTTAAAAAAAGGGACATACAGATGATGATCAAATCCTTTTACACGGAAAATAAGATAAGAGATCAAAAGAGAAAAAATACACTGTCCCACAAATTTAGCCTTTGCACTAAGCCCTTTGTTATTTTTTCTTTTTATTTTTAAATAGTCGTCAATAAACCCTATTATTCCAAAAAGCACGAGCACAGACGAGCATAACAGTATATAAGGATTTTTGAAGTCTGCCCAAAGAAGTGTAGAAAACAACACCACCAGTATAATTAAAATACCCCCCATAGTAGGGGTTCCTTGCTTTGAGATGTGATTAGGAGGTCCGTCCTCCTGAATATACTGACCCACTTGCATTCGTTTTAAAAGCTCTATCACTCTTTTGCCCAGAAGCAGAAACAAGATAAGTGCGGTAAGGGTGGCAAGAATGGTTCTAAAAGTTATGTATCTGAACACATTAAGCCACGAAATCTCACCGTGAAACATGTATATGAGTTTGTAAAGCATTTATGTCTTCCTTCCAAACTTGTTCAGCAGGTATTCTGATACCTTATCCAAGGAAACCGCTCTGGATGCCTTTAAAAAAACCAAAATGCGCTTGTCTTGACTTAGCCTTTTCTCTATTTCATAGCACATCTGTTCCGGGCTACTACTTATAACGAGCTTTTCTTTTGGCATTCCAGCATCCTGAGCACCTTTTATCATTTGTTCAGAAAAGTTTCCGGTTACTATAAAAAAATCTGGTTTAAGCTCAGCAACCATCTTCCCAGCTTCCCGATGTGCCTGTTCGCTGTAGTCCCCAAGCTCCAGCATATCGCCTAAGCCGACAAACAGCTTCCTTCCTTCTCTTATATAAGAGATGGACTTAAGTGCTGCCTTTAAAGAAACTGGATTGGCATTATAAGTGTCGTCAATTAGTATACTCTCATCTACAAGACTTATCACCTGAAATCTGCCTTTCACACCTTTATAGTCAAGGAGACCTTTTTTTATCTCTTCTTCGCTCATGCCCATATAAAGAGAAACAGCAGAGGCTATTAAGGCATTCATGGTATTGTGTAATCCTGCAATGTTCAGTTTTAGAGCCAACCTTTTGTCTCCCCAGACCATACTGAAATCTACACCCAAGTTTTCATTAACATGTGCATTTTCAAGTATGATGTCATTCTTTTTGTCTTTTCCAAACCTTATTGTCTTTTTAGAAAACCTGAGCACCTCTTTCATTAGCAAGGCATTGTCTCCATTTACAAATAATACCCCTCTTTCTGGAAGCATCTTGGCCAGCTCCGCCTTGGCTTGGGCTACTCCTTTTATATCCTTTACACCTTCAAGGTGAACCGGGCCTATATTTGTTATTATTCCAATGTCTGGATTTGCTATCTGAGTAAGTCTTGCTATTTCACCGGCTCTGTTCATTCCCATCTCTAACACCGCTATTGAATGCAGTTTGTCGAGCTTCAGTAGAGATATGGGCAATCCTATCAAGTTATTGTAATTACCAGGATTTTTTAATACATTGTATCTTTGGGATAATATACTAAAGAGCATTTCCTTAGTAGTGGTCTTGCCACTGCTTCCGGTAACAACAATTACTTTTACCTTATGTTTATCCCTCCAATACCTTGCCAAGTCCCCAAGTGCTTTCAGGCTGTCTTTTACTGATATAACCACTTTGTCCCTGCCCTCTGTTTTTTTGAGAATCTCATCTACATAACGATCTTCCACAATTGCTCCAAAAGCACCTTTATTCAGAGCTGAGAGCACAAAATCGTGTCCGTCAAATCTGTGCCCTTTTATCGCCCAGAACAAATCTCCTTTTTTGATTCTTCTGGAATCTATACATACATCTTTAAACACAAGCTCTTCGTTGCCTTTTCTTATCACTCCTGATACTGCTTGCTCAACTTCCTTAGCACTTAGCATACGAGTTTTTAAGACTTAACATATGTTTTACTACAGCTTTATCATCAAAAGGAATCTTTTTGTCGCCAATAATCTGATACTTCTCATGCCCTTTTCCTGCCACAAGGATCACATCTTCATCCTTAGCTATATCTATGGCTTTTTTTATTGCATCCTCTCTTTTTACTTCCAACAGATAATGAGAGTCCTTTATTTGCCTTACCCCTTTTTCTATCTGCTTCATGATAGAGAACGGATCTTCAGATCTGGGATTATCAGATGTGATAATTACAAAATCGCTGTACATAGCGGCTACTTTTCCCATTTCTTCTCTTTTTCCTTTGTCTCTGTCCCCACCACATCCAAACACGGTAATTATCCTTTTATCGAACAAAGACCTTAAGGTGTCTAAAACCTTAAAAAGGGCGTCTGGAGTATGAGCATAATCAATAACGACAAAAGGAGAACCTGGATTTTTTATCAACTCCATTCTTCCCGGCACCCTATTAAGACTGTTTATTCCTTCCCGAATATACGATGGCTCTATACCCAAACAGTAACTTACTCCTGCTGAGGCAAGAATGTTGTAAAGGTTAAATCTTCCTAAAAGCGGAGAACAAATTCTTACGCTTTCATTAGGCAGTAATATCTCAGCCTTAATTCCCTGTCTGTTTATGTGAACATTTTTAGCTCTAATATCTCCGTCTTTCAGACCATAGCTTATTACAACACTGTCTTTTATTTCCTTTATTAAAAGCCGTCCAAAAGGATCGTCCAAGTTTATTACACAAAAAGATGGATTATACTCTAAGAAAAGCTTCTTTTTTGCATTAAAGTATTCCTGAATAGAACCGTGATAGTCCAGATGATCTCTGGTTATGTTTGTAAAAACAGCCACTTTAAATGGACAGTCAATCACTCTTTCCTGCACGAGACTGTGAGAAGAGACTTCCATGACCACATATTCTACACTGTTATCTGACATATCTCTAAGTATATTCATAAGCTCCAAAGATTCGGGAGTGGTCATATCTGCTTTAAATTCCTTTCCGCAGAATCTGTAACTTACAGTTCCTATGACCCCGACTTCTTTATGAGAACTCTTCAGTATGGACTCTATAAGATAGCTTGTAGTTGTTTTGCCATTTGTTCCTGTAATGCCGATTATATTCATTCTTTTTAAGCAAGGATTGAAAAAGTTCACAGCTAAATGTGAGAGCGCCCTTTTTGTGTTCTTCACTCTTATCACCGGAACAGACAAATTTAAATCAGGTATGGTTTCCACTACCAAAGCTGATGCCCCTTTTACTAAAGCCTCTTCTATGAAGCTGTGTCCGTCTAAATGATTGCCTCTGAGGGCTACAAAGAGCTCTCCCTTTCTAAGCTTTCTGGTATCGTAAGATATACCTTTGACTTCTCTTTCGAGACTGCCTCGAGATTCTAATACTTCTAATCCCTGGATCAAATCTTTTATCTTCATAACTTTAATAAACAGGTCTAAAATATATGATCAGCTTCTTTATCTTTTTTAGAGGAACGCCAGCTTTTGGATACTGTTTAAAAGCATATCCGTGCCCTTTGATGATGACTTTTATGTTGTAGTGTGAGATAGTTTTTACAACTTCTCTCATGCTCATTCCTGAAAAATCGGGCAAAATCCCATCCATTACGATGTCTTTTTTTTCTACCCGAAGTCTTTTTTCGTTTTTAACAAAGACAAAAGGACTCTGTTTGTTTTTGGGCAGTACACCTAAGTAAACAAGAGTCCACTTAGCAATCTCTCTAAACACCGGCGCCGCTACGATCCCTGCGTAGTGAGACTTTTTTGGTTCATCTATCATAACCAGCACCAAAATCTTAGGTTTGTCTGCTGGAACAAAACCTACAAATGTGGCTATGTATTTTTTATTGGAATACTTTCCTGTAACAGGATCTACTTTTTGGGCAGTTCCTGTCTTTCCAGCCACTTCAAATCCTTCTATCCTTGCCTCTGGTGCAGTACCACGCTGGCTTACTACCAGTTTCATCATCTCTATTAACTGCTGTGAGGTCTTTTTAGAGATCACCCTTCTTCTCACTTTTGGAGAGAATCTCTTTATTATGTTTCCGTTTTTATCCCTTATCTCTTTTACAATGTAAGGTCTTAACAAAAGTCCACCATTTGCAATAGCACACATAGCGGTGGCAAGCTGAATGGAGGTCACACTTATCCCTTGACCGAAAAACAGAGTTGCCTGATCAACAGGTCTGTTATCACCCACTTCCCTTATCCAACCGGTTCTCTCTCCCAAAAGATCTACCCCGGTTTTTTCACCAAAGCCAAACTTTCTCAAGTACTCACAAAACTTATGATAACCAAGTTTCTCCCCTATTTTTATTGCACCAATGTTGCTGGAAACCATTATTATCTCTGATACCGAAAGTCTTTTATACTTGTGGGTATCATGAATAACATGCGTGCCTATCCTGTAGGCACCATTTTCACAAAAAAATACCGACCTCGGACTAACAACTCCTTCTTCTATAGCTGCTGCTACCAAAAACGGCTTTATTACAGAACCAGGTTCGTAGCAATCAGTAACTGTCCTGTTTCTCCAAAAAGACGGACTGTACTTGGTAAACATGTTGGGATTAAATTCAGGTATAACCGCCATTGCCAATATCTGACCGGTATACGGATCCATAACTATGCATTGCGCAGATTTAGCCCCACTTTTTTTAACAGCTTTTCTTAACACCTCTTGCACCTTAAACTGGATTTCTCTGTCTATGGTAAGAAAAATGTCCTTTGGGCATCCATTAGAAAACTCTTTTATCAGTATAGGTCTTTTGAGTGCATCCTTTATCTCAACAAGCTTTGTCTTTGGGACAGACAGAATGCTATCGTATTTCCTCTCTATCCCCTCCAATCCATTATTATCAACACCAACGAATCCTATTACATGCGAGGCAAGTTCTCTTGCAGGGTAATATCTTCTTATCTCTCTTTTAATCCCCACCCCTTTTATTCTGCTCTTAAGCACTTCTGCTGCCAATTCATCCGGAACTTTTCTTTTTATCCAGACAAACGGGCTTTTTTTACAAAGATCTCTGTATATAGATCTCCAGCTTTGTCCTGTAATCCGGGCTAATACACGAGCTGTTTTTTTCTTGTCCTCAATCAGAGACGGCCTCGCGTATATAGAGCTTACACGAACACTTATAGCTAACGGGTTACCGTTTCTGTCAAATATTGTTCCTCTTTTGGATAAAGAAACTTTCGTCTTTGCAAAATCTCTTTGAGCTTTCTTTTTTAAAAATTCAGAGTCTATAACCTGAAGTTGATAAGCTCTAAGAATTACCCTTAAAAATGCAAGCAGAAATATCACCATAATAAAATACATTTTGTATCCTACAGCGTCTTTGTTAAAAAGCTTCATTTCAGCCTTATAATCTGATCAGGGTCTGGATGTTTGAGACCAAACCTTTCCCGTGCTATTTTCTCAAGCCTTTGAGGAGACTTTAACACGGAAATCTCAAGCCTAAGCTTTTTATTCAGCTCTTGAAGTCTTAACTCTTCCTTTTTCAATCTGATTATCCTGTACTTAAGCTGGATCTGTTTGTTACTCAGATAAAGGTATGTCAGACCGCAAACAGCAATCAGAATAACAGCAACAAATACCTGAAGCTTATGTCTCCACAAAAAAGAGCTTTTTCTTGTTCTTGGTTTGGCTTTTATTACTATATTTCTCGCATTATTTAATCTGCGTTTTTTCTTGTTCATAACTTTTCTATTACCCGTAATATGGCACTTCTCGATCTTGGATTTTGCTGAACTTCTGATTCATCTGGCTTTATTCCTTTCTTAACCGTCCTCCTCATCAAGGGCTTCTTTCCACATACACAATACGGAATCCAGCGAGGGCAGGTACACGGATTTTCCCACTTTTTTATATATTCCTTAACAAGCCTGTCTTCTAAGGAATGATAAGATATGATTAAAAGCCTTCCCCCTTTCTTTAACAAATCAGGAGCCTTTTCCAAGAAGGCTTTGAGATTTTCCAGCTCTCTATTTACTGCTATCCTCAGCGCCTGAAAAGTCTTCGTGGCAGGATGTCTCCTTCTTTCTTTGTCCTGAACAGCTGAAGAGATTATGTTTGCCAGTCTGAGAGAACTTTCAATCGGACTTTTTTTTCTTTCTCTTATTATTGCTCTGGCTATCAAACGGGCTTTTCTTTCTTCTCCATATTCTTTAATTATTCTTGAAAGTTCAAATTCGGAAAGATTGTTTACTAAATCCTTTGCCTTAACAGGCTGTTGCGGATCCATCCTCATGTCCAAAGGCTCATCTTTCATAAAGCTAAAACCCCTTCCAGAATCCTCAAGTTGCATAGAAGACATTCCCAGATCTAATAAAATTCCATCCACTTCTTCTATTCCCTCATTTTTTAAAACAACATCCATGTCTTTGTAGTTTGCCTTTATAACCTTGACGCACTTATAAGGAGAAAGTCTTCTCTTACTAAAAGCTACTGCTTCTGGATCCTGATCAATACATATAAGCTTTCCGCCTCTTTGACAAACGAGCTGAGCAATAGCCTCTGAATGACCACCACTGCCTACAGTCCCGTCCACATATATCCCTTGTTCATCCCTTACGAGAAATTCTATGACCTTTTCAAGTAATACTGGTGTATGAATCATATAAACCCATTCGCATAAAAACTAAAATAATCCTGTTTATTTTTTCCGATTATGATATGATCCAGCAGTCTTATTCCTACAATCTCACATGCCTTCTTTATCCTGTTCGTAATGTCTATGTCTTGGCTGGACGGGTAAGGATCGCCAGAAGGATGATTGTGAACCAAAATTATCCCGGAAGCAGATCTTATACTTGCTTCCTTTATTATCTCTTTTGGTTCAACAATACTTGTATTTGTACCCCCTTTACTTATTTCTAAGTTACACAAAGGGTGATTCTTGGTGTCTACAAGAACCACATAAAAAAATTCCTTTTTTGCGTCTCTAAGGTATGGAAAATACCAGCGAATCACATAATCTATCACCTCTTTCGGACTCTTTACACTTGCTTTCCTTTCTGCCTCCTCTCTTAAAAGCCTCTTTCCCAGTTCAAAAGCAGCTTTTATCTGAACAGCCTTTACTATACCCACACCCTCTATTTTACAAAGATCGGTTATAGGGGCTGAGTCAAGTTCTCTCAGGGTCTTGAACTTGTTTAATATCCTTTTGGAAAGCTCCTCGGCACTGACACCTTCCTTTCCTGTTCTAAGTATTATTGCCAACAGTTTTGATATCGGGAGTCTCTCTGCTCCGTACTTTAGAAGCATTTCTCTGGGTCTTTCTTCCTCTATCCATTCCTTAATAGGCACATTTTTGTCACATCTTTCACCCATCCTTTTTACTTGCTCTCTTATACGCAGACAATCTGTCCTGTCTTTAATGTCAAGCAGTTTTATTATATGTTCTTGTTCCTCTTTACTTAACTTTACTTTTGAAGATCTGAGAAATACATTCCCTTTTTTGCTTATCATGGGATATATCTTATTTTGAGCCATATACTTTATAAGTTCTCTTTTGTCATTCATCTTTTAAGAACCTTTTGATCGTTTTTGCCAATTTTAATCCTATACCACCGATCTTTGCTATGTCCTGTTCATCTGCTTCGGCGATTTCTTTTACATCTTTAAAGTGTGTCAGAAGAGCCTCTACTCTTTTCCTGCCCAGTCCAGGGATCTGTAAAAGTGTCGAATCGAGCTGTTCTTTACCCCTTAGTTTTCTGTGATATGAAATCGCTCTTCTATGAACCTCATCTCTTATCCTCATAAGAAAAAGAAGAACAGGGTGACCAGATGGAAGTTGTAGAGGTTCTGACTTGGTTTCAAGATATATCTTATCTGGGTGCTGCGTATCCTTTGCTTTTGCAATAGCAATTACATCTGGCGGATCATCTACACCTGCTTCTTTTATTACCTGGACTGCCGAGGAAAGATGTGCCTTTCCTCCATCTATTAGAAACATATCCGGAAGATCCCCCTTTTTTATTCTTCTTTCTATGACTTCTCTTATCATGGAATAGTCGTCGTGGTAGTCGCCCTTTATCTTAAAGTTTCTGTATCTTGCTTTATCTGGTTTACCGTCTTTAAAAGCAACTATAGAGCCAACTTTTTGAGCGCCTTTGAGCTGAGATATATCCACTGCCTCTATTCTGACCGGCACCTTTTTTAAACCAAGCAGTGTTTTCATTTCACTTAGTATGTCAGATCTTAATTCCGCATCTCTTAAAAGCTCTTGAGCATTTTTGTAAGCCATGTTTACAAGTTCTTCTTTTCTTGGCTCACAAGCAAGCTCTATTTTCACCTCTTTGCCGTGTTTATCTGAAATAAAAGAAGAAACGAGATCCCTTTCTTCTAAGTCAAACGGGATGACAATACTGTCAGGCACATCCCCGCAATCCAGATAATATTGTTTTATAAACGCATCTAATACCTGCGCAGGGGTTTCTTCTTTTTCTTTAAACAAAAAGTTCTTTGAGCCAATAAGGAATCCGTCTCTTATCATGAGTAAAACAACTTGAAAAAGATCATCTTTGTTGTATATGCCGATTACATCCATATTCTCTGGCACCGGTGAAACCATTTGCTGTTTTTCTAAGACCTTTTTTATAGCGTTTATCTGATCTCTTATACGGGCTGCTTTTTCGAATTCGAGTTTGTCTGCTGCACTGAACATCTCTTCGGTAAGCTTTTCCACAAGTTCCTTACCTTTTCCTTCTAAAAAGAGGATCGCATTTTGAACACTATCCATGTATTCTTCTCTGGAAACATCCCCTTTACAAGGAGCAAGGCACCTGCCTATCTGGTAATTAAGACACGGTCTGCCGTCCTTAGGGAGATTTTTACATGTTCTCAGTTTAAAAAGCTTGTTTATAAGTCTTAAGGTACTTCTGAGAGAACTTGCAGAGTGAAACGGACCAAAGTATAACGCACCGTCCTTTTGAATCTTTCTACCAATACTTAATCTGGGATATTCCTCCCTTAAATCAAGCCTTAGAACCGGGTATCGTTTATCATCCCTCAATACCACATTATACCGTGGAGAGTGTGTCTTTATGAGATTGCTTTCCAGCAGAAGAGCCTCCTTTTCATTAGATGTAATGATAAACTCCAAAAATCTTGCTTTGCTCAGCATATTCGATATCTTACTGCTTAAAGGTGACCTTGAAAAATAAGAAGAAACCCTCTTTCTCAGATTTTTTGCCTTTCCAACATACAGAAGGTTGCCCGATTCATCCTTAAACATGTAAACTCCGGGTTTTTCGGGAAGTTGAGGACGCCCGCTTTTTAGATCTATTTGCACACTATTTTCGCTTTTCATAAAAACAGTAATTAAAAACCCAATGATCTTAATTTGTTGGATAGCTCGCTTAAGGTGTATGGTTTAATTATAACATCTTTAAATCCATATTCCCAATACTTGGATACTATGGGATCGTTAGAGTATCCGGTTGAAATGATAGCCTTTACATTTGGATCTATTCGAATCAGCTCTTTGATCGTATCCTGTCCTCCCATTCCAGATGAAACAGTAAGGTCTAATATGACGAGATCGAAAGGCTTTCCTGTATCCATTGCTTCTTTATAGAGTTTTATTGCTTCTCTCCCTTCTTTTGCTACACGAACCTCGTATCCCATCAGCTTTAACATCTCTCTGACCACTTCAAGTACTGCCTCCTCATCGTCCATTACGAGTATCGTTCCTTTTCTTTTGTTGATCCCGTTTTCTTTGTCTTTGTTCTTTCTTCCAGCAACTGAGTCCCTAATTGCAGGAATGTAAATATCAAATTTAGTGCCTTTTCCCAGTTCTGATTCTACATGTATGTATCCATCATGGTTTTTTATTATAGAATAAGCCACGCTTAAACCTAAACCGCTTCCTTTTTGTTTGGTGGTAAAAAACGGGTCAAATATCTTGTTTAAGTGCTCTTCTGGTATTCCGATCCCGTGATCTTGAATACTTATCTTTACATAGTCTCCTTCAGCTATGGGAAGCTGTTTCTCCTTAACAAAAACATTTTCTGCTTTAATCTTTATAACTCCTCCGGTAGGCATTGCCTGTTGAGCGTTAATAACTATGTTGGTTATAACTTGGGCTATTTGATTAGAGTCCACTTCTGCTGGCCAGAGATCTTCCGGGATATCAAACTCACACTTTATATTAGATCCTACAAGACAAAATCTTGCTGTCTCTTCTATAAGATTATTCAAAGAACTTAACTCTTTTACAGGAGCACCACCTTTTGAGAAAGTCAACAGCTGATTTGTAAGAGCTTTTGCTCTTAATAAAGATTTTTCTGTCTCTTCAAGCCTCTTATACAGTCTTCCTTCTGCCTCTATTTTTGCAAGAGAGATGTTTCCTATTGCGCCCATAAGAATGTTATTAAAATCATGAGCGATTCCACCTGCCAGCACTCCAATAGACTCTAACTTTTCCATCTTTTGCATCTCTCTTTGAAGTCTTCTCTCTTCAGTTACATCCCTAAACACGAGTACTACCCCATATATGTTGCCTTCTTTATCTTTGATAGGTGCTCCGCTATCAGCCAAAAGTCTTTCCTTGCCATCTTTGGAGATAAGAACCGTGTGATTGGCAAGTCCTACTATCTTTCCCGTTCTTATTACTTTCTCTACTGGATCTTCACATCTCTGTCTCGTCTTTTCATTAACTATGTAAAACACCTCTTTTACATCTTTCCCTTTTGCCTCCTCCTCTTTCCAACCTGTAAGTTCCTGTGCAACATTGTTCATAAGAGTAACCCTGCCGTATCTGTCAGTGCATATGACCCCATCTCCTATAGATCTAAGGGTAATATCTAACAGCTGTCTCTCCTCTGCGAGCCTTTTTTCGAGCTCTTTTATCTTAGATATGTTCATTATTGCGGCAATAACACCCCTTTCTGGGGCACTTGGATCAAAGGTGCTCATTCTTATAATTCCCCAAAAGGTAGTGCCGTCTTTTCTTTTAAATTTCGCCTCAGTACTTATAGGTCTTCCTTTTCTCAGTGCGCTATACAGGATGTTTCCCACTCTTTCGTATTCTTCTTCGGTTGCATATATGTAAAGAGCAGGAAGATCGCGAAATTCCTCCCTTTCATAACCGAACAACCTGGTCATCTCTTCATTTGCCCACTTTATTATTCTGTGTTCGCCTCTGACTATGCCCACAGGGGAGGCAGAAAGTATGTGTTCCAGCTCTATCTTCGTGTCTAAGAGCTCTGCCTCAAGTCTTTTTTGCTCGGTAATGTCCATAAAATTCCCCAAGTACGCAAATCTTCCTTCAAATTGGACAGGGACAAGTCTGACCATAATCCATTTTATTTTTCCGTCTTTCGTCCTCACTCTAAACTGAGCTGACTCTTGCACTCGCTCTTCCATAACCCTTCTCATCTTCTCTTCTACCATTGGCTTGTCTGGAGGAATCATCTGATTTATTATATCTTCCATATCTTTCTTCCTTTAAAATTGTATCGTATTTCTGATGACATAACGATAACATAACCCAGATTAAAAATACAACAAGACATTTACAGAACCGTTTAGGCTGATTGTTCAGAATTTTTCAAACAAACTTGAACTGTTTTGTTGACAAAAGAAGGATTCTAATTAAGAATACTTTAAAAATTAAAGCCTAAAAGGAGGTCTTACATGTATGTACCAATGAACATTTCTACAGTAACAGTTGACCCTATCAGTAACAGTCCTATTGTTATTTTAAAAGAAATAAACGGGGACAAGATACTTCCAATATGGATTGGAATAATGGAAGCCACCGCTATAGCAAGCGAGCTGGAAAATATAAAGTTTTCTCGTCCTATGACTCACGATCTCCTGAAGAATATAATAGAAACACTTGATGTAAAGGTAACAAAGGTAGAAGTATGCGATTTAAGAGATAATACCTACTACGCTCTTATTCATCTTCTAACAAGTGACGGTAAAGAATATGCGATAGACGCCAGGCCGAGCGATGCGTTGGCTCTTTCTTTAAGAACCAATGCCCCTATCTTCGTAAAAGAAGAGGTGATACTGAAATCCGCAAAGCTTACAGAAGATGAATCTGAAGCAATGGATGAATCTGAAAAAGGGAAAAAATGGAAAAAAGTGCTGGAATCTCTCAAACCGGAAGACTTTGGAAAATACAAGATGTAGCTCCCAAATGATAGACCTGCATACGCACACCACTTTTAGTGATGGAGAACTCATCCCTGCGGAACTGGTGCGGAGATTAGAAGTCTTGGGCTATGAAGCAGTGTGTATCACGGATCATGCAGATTCTTCATGTCTGGATTTCATAGTCCCCAGAATAGTAAAAGTCTGTGAAGACCTAAACTCGGTGAAAAAGATAAAAGTCATCCCTGGAATAGAACTTACTCATGTCCCGCCAGCTATGATTCCCAAGTTAGTAAACAGCGCAAGAAGACTGGGAGCAAAAATCGTGGTAGTGCACGGGGAAACCATAGTTGAACCTGTCTCAAGCGGTACTAACAGAGCAGCAATTGAAGCAGGAGCAGATATACTTGCTCATCCTGGTCTTATAAGTAAAGAAGACGCCCTTCTTGCAGCAGAAAAAGGGGTATACTTAGAGATATCGAGCAGAAAAGGGCATTGTTTAACAAACGGGCATGTAGTAAAGATGGGAAATGAAACGGGAGCCAAACTTCTTTTAAATTCAGATGCCCACTGTCCAGAAGACCTTTTAAGCAGAGACCTTGCCGAAAAGATCGTTCAAGGAGCCGGACTTCCTGAGCGCCATTTAGAATTGCTTCTGGAAAATGCGAGGCTCTTAATAAGACGCGCTATATGAGATGTGTTTTCTTATTTCCTCCTTCTTTTGATCCAACAGCTCCTCCTCTTTCTCTATCCAGAATAAAGGGCTGCATAGAAACTACTTTAAGAGAAATAGACGCACAGTTTTTAGACGAAAATTATGGCTTTGTAAGGTATGTGCTTTCCCTTCCTCTTTCTGAGAAAGAAGATCCCATAAAAGACGACCTTATGAAAAGCCTTGCTGTATTAAAAATAAGAGAACTTTTCTTAAATATAAGAAATTACTCTTTTGCTTACGAAACACTTCTTAAAGTTTTTCATAAGTTCTCTCAGCCTTTTTATCCCTCTTTAGTAGGATATGCAACTCAAAGATTTGCTCATAACATAAGAGACACCAAGCAGGTCAGTTTGTTACTAAGGTCAGAGCGATTTAATCCTTATTTAACCTATTTTAATCTTAGACTTGAGCACATCTTGGGCTCAGACCCAGAGGTCCTCGGCATAAGTGTAATATATTCTTCACAACTTGTGCCGGCTCTTACTCTTTCAAGGCTTGCAAAACAAAGAAAAAAAGACCTGCTTATTATCTTGGGAGGCCCTTATGTCTCATCCTTGAGAAAAGCTATATTGAAAAACTTTTCTTTCATAGATCAAGTAATTCCGGGAGATGCGGAAGCCTTCTTTGAAGAGGTAAAAGACATAAAACTTACCAAAAATCGGTTGATAGAACTGATAGAAGAATACTGCAAAAAAAGGGCCTACTTTTCACCTTTAAAATACCCTCTCGATCTTTCCTGGACAAATCCGCTCGAATATCCATTACCGGAGCCGGTACTGCTCTTAGACATCACTCGGGGTTGTTACTACAAAAAATGCGTTTTTTGTTCCTATGGACACCAAGGCTCCAGTTACAGAAGAATGCGCATAACAGACATAATTAAAACAATCAAAGAAAGTAAGCTGAAAAGAGTATTCTTTTCGGTAGATGTGGTGGACCCCTCTTTTTTAGAAGAGCTTGCAAGAGCTCTTATTAAAGCCGGAGTTGAAATAACCTACTGTCTGGATGCAAGGCTTGAAACGACTTTTACAGACGAGCTTTTTGTAAAGCTCATTTACGAATCGGGCTGCAGGGCAATAAGCTTTGGTATGGAGTCTGCCAGCCAAAACACTCTTGATAAGATGAAAAAAGGGACAAATTGCCAAAACTTTTCGCGCATTCTAAAAAACCTGAATAAAATCGGAATACATGTCCAGTTACACTTGATTCATGGTTTTCCTACGGAAACAAAAGAGGATCTCCAAAAAACCATAGAGTTTTTAAAGACTCACAGAGAAGAAATAGTCACTGTAGGGATTTCAGAATTTACCCTTTTAAAAGGCTCTGCTATGGAAAAAAGACCTCAGGACTACGATATATCCTGTATAGAACCTGCCGGCGATTTGGCACTGGATTACGAGTATTACACTGATCAAAACAAGGACTATCCAAACTTTGAAAAGATCAGAAATCACTTGTTTATGTGCTTTCCTGCTGTTGGAAGACTTACAGGTTCTACCACAGACTACCTTATATACGCTTCCTACTATAGTCCGGATGAAATGAGAGCGATGTTAAGATCTACTTTTCAATAATCGTTTCTTTTATCTTGTGTCCAAAGTGTCTTCCTGCCTCCTCCACATAACCTAAGACTTTATCACCTTTCTTGAGCTTAACTACAGAAAGTGCCTCTCCTTCCCTTCCAACTAAGCGTATAGTTTCCGCATTTTGTAGTATTATGCTTACAGGTCCCATAGGGCCTTGAGCTTCTACTAAAAGAAGAGGTCTTTTTTCTACCTTTACCCTTCCTACAATCACGGGAAATAGCTCTCCTTTCCAATTTACGCATGTAACGGTATCGCCTGACTTTAGTTCAGACAAATACTTTGTCTTGCCTCCAGGCACCATTATGTAAGCGTGTACAGGTCCGGCATTTACCCTGAAAGGTCTCGGTTCAACATACGGGTTTTCTATGCTTTCTGAATGTACTAAAAAAAGAGCTTGGCTGCTGTTACCCACCAGCATTCCTTCTCCTGGATTCATATTGGTACATGTGTCCACACATACTCTGTCTCCCATTCCTAATGGTGTAACTGACTGTACCTCAAACTCAACTAATGGAATGACATCTTTTTCTGATTTGATCTTACTTATAATTTCCTTCACTTTTATCGGATCCCTTTCCACTATTACTATTCCGTCCACGCCTTTTTCTAATATGCCGAATGCGGTTGTTGCTTCATCTACATCTTTTACTTCAACAAATATGTTCTTCGCTCTCGCTACAAGATTTTCAAGAGGGATTATTTTCCAGTCTTTTGTTCTCACGATCACTTTTTTTGTTAATGAGGTCTCAACTATCTTGTCTTCATCTTCTGCAGATCTTATTTCCATGATCACGACATCTTCTCCCCACTTTATGTCCCCTTTTTCTGACACAGTCTTAATAATACCTAACTGCCTTACCTCATCCACCTTGTCAGCAGAAACAATAACAGCATCTGCTCCACCTTCAAGGGCTGTGGTAACAAGTTTTTTATTCCAAGGTTCAACCTTAACCCATATCTCCTTCATCTTGAATCCCCCTTTTTATAAACCGTTTTATAGAATAGAACATCTTTTCAAAGCCACCCTTATCTTTTCTGTTCAAGATGTCAAATAAGCTCATGGCGTCCTTGATATAAAGGTCTATGTGTTTTAAAGACCACTCGTTTTCCATCAGCAGAGAAGCAAAAAGCTCTGGTTCCTGAGAAAACATCTTCTTTATCCTTGCAAGTCTTTTCATAAAAGTTTGGGTGGAAGACTTTTCTATTTCTTCCCAGCTTATACCAGAAGATTTTATCCTAAAAGCAAGACACATGGTTTGAAAGTGATTTACTCCCTGAACTATACCCATGATCTTGTCGTGTTCTTCTGGGTCTAAAAAAATGGTTTCAAATCCTGTTTTATTGAGAAGTTCGGAAACCCATCTTTTGCCAAATTCTCCCCTTCCTCCACAAATAGCCACTTTTTTTGGTTGCCCGTGATCTATATCCACACCAAAAAGAGGATGCAAGCCCACCACCTCTGCATCTGAGTATTTGAGCATTGCCTTTATCGGCATCTTTTTTACAGAAGTAAGATCCATCAAGAGTGAATCCTTGGACACAAGAGGACCCACTTTTTTGATAATCTCATAGGTAACAGAAATGGGCACCGAGATTACCACTACATCGCACTGTTTTGCTGCCTGTTCCACAGTTACTTCTGTTTTCCTTCCCACCCTGAGCACTTTATAACCCTGACTCTCACATATGTCAGCAAACCAAGAACCCATCATGCCAGTGCCACCTATAATTCCGATTAAAGGATTTTCGAGCCTTTCCTTTATTCCCATGGCTTGTCTGCAGCAGGATAAGAACCGAGTCTTTTTAAGAGAACACATGACTCTTCCATCTCTGTGAGCGCCTCATTTACATTCGGATCCCTCTCATGGCCTTCCATATCCACATAAAACAAGTATTCCCATTTCTTAGTCTTCATAGGCCTTGACTCTATCCTGGTCATATTAATCTTCTTTTTAGCCAAAGCCTCCAAAGCCTTAAACAAAGCACCCGGTTTATCCCTTAAGAAAAACAAAATGGAAGTCTTATCCTTACTTGTGGGACTTCTCACAGCGTCCTTCCCCAATGCCAAGAATCTGGTCACATTATCCGGAGTATCTTCTATGCCTTCTCTTAATATATTTAGCCCATATATCTCGGCCAAAAGCCTGTTGCCTATCACTGCTGCCTCTCTTTTTTCAGAAGCTATTTTTGCTCCAACAGCAGTACTCTGAGTCTCGTGGATGGATACATTTCCCATGTTTGCTTTTATCCAAGCCTTACACTGAGCAATTGCCATTGGATGAGAATATATATCCTTTATCTCGCTTATGTCCTCAGCTTTCGACATAAGACAGTGCCTTATCCTCAAAAGGACCTCCCCATTGATCTTCAAATCGTACTTATACAACATGTCAAGAGTAGTGTTTACAGAGCCTTCGTAAGAATTCTCTATCGGCACAACACCCTGATGACATAACCCTTTTTCCACACTCGAAAACACATCCTCGATGCTATCTAAGGGATAAAAGGATACAGAACGACCAAACATGCAAAGGGCAGCCTGATGAGAAAAGGTGCCTTCTGGCCCGAGAAATCCTACTCTTAAAGGAAGCTGGACAGAACGAGACGCAGAAATGATCTCGTTAAAGACCGCTCTGAGGATTTGATAGTCAAGCCTTCCTTCTGCCTTACGCGACAGTCTTTCTATGACCTTCTTCTCCCTGGCAGGATCAAATACTTCAAGGCCTAAGCTCTTTTTTATCTTTCCTATCTTTTCTGCTATGTCCTGTCTTTTTAGTAAAAGTTCGAGTATCTGCTCATCTATCCTGTCTATCTCTTCTCTGTATCTTCTTAAAAGCTGCCAGTCACTGTCGCTTCCTTTCACACCTTTTACTCCTTGCTTAAAAACTCCAGTGCCTCTTCAACACTGGCGTTTTTGTGAACTATCATGGACAGCGCCTTTACCATCTTAGCAGGATTTCTGTGTTGAAACACATTTCTTCCTATGGATATGCCAGATGCTCCTGCCTCTATTGCACCTTTCACCATCTCAAAAACCGCTTTGTCAGAATCCATCTTAGGTCCACCAGCTATCACAACAGGGACATGACAACCTTCCACTACTTCTCTAAAAGAATCTGGGCTTCCGGTATAGGACACCTTTACCACATCTGCACCAAGTTCGGCTCCGACCCTTGCGGCGTGTTTTACGACTTCGACAGCATATTCGTCTTCTATCTTTCTACCCCTTGGATACATCATCGCCAAAAGTGGCATTCCCCACTCATCTGCTATCTTTGCCACCATTCCTAAGTCTTTGAGCATCTCTCTCTCATTATCGTCGCCTATGTTTATATGAACAGAAACTCCGTCAGCACCAAGCCTGATTGCCTCCTCTACTGTGCACACTAAGGTTTTGGAATTGGGTTCTGGTGAAAGAGAGGTGCTGGCTGACAGATGAACAATAAGACCCAGATCAGGGCCGCTTCCTCTGTGCCCTTTTACAACCATCCCTTTATGAAGCACAACAGCATTAGCACCTCCTTCTGCCACCTGGGCAACCGCTTTTTTCATGTTAGTAATCCCGTATATCGGCCCCATACTCACTCCGTGATCCATGGGAACAATCACGGTCTTCTTCGTGTCTCTATTAAAGATCCTTTCAAGTCTTATTTCTTTACCTATCATCTTTGCCTCCATAAAGCTTTTGTCTTAGATAATGATCCGCTATGGTTATCTTCACCATTGCTTCCAACACGGGCACTATTCTTGGAATAGCTGACACATCAAACCTTCCCTTTAATTTAAGTTTCACAGGATTTCCATTTTTATCAATCGTATTTTGTTCCTTAGATATAGAAGGGATAGGCTTAACCGCTACTCTAAGGACTATATCTTCACCATTAGAAATTCCTCCAAGGATACCACCTGCATTGTTAGAAGTAAATCCTTCCGGAGTAATGGGGTCGTTGTTTTCTGAACCCCTCATTCTTGCTGATCTGAATCCTGCACCAATTTCTACTCCCTTCACCGCCCCTACACTCATAACCGCTTTTGCAAGATCTGCGTCAAGTTTATCAAACACTGGCTCCCCAAGTCCAGCAGGACATCCTTTTACTAATATCTCCACGATCCCACCTATGGAATCTCCTGCTCTTCTCACATCTTCTACAAGTCTTTCCATTCTTTTGGATGCCTCTAAGTCAGGACACAAAAACGGACTTTTATCTAACAGGTCCAATTCTACCTTCTCTGCTTTTATTCCTCCAAGCTCCAAGGTATAACCTATTACCTTTATCCCTGCCTTAGCTATTATCTTATCTGCAACCACTCCAGCAGCAACCCTGGCAGCAGTCTCTCTGGCAGAAGATCTTCCCCCACCTCTATAGTCCCTGTGACCGTATTTTTTAAAGTATGTATAATCTGCGTGTCCTGGTCTAAATATGTCTTTAATTTCTTCATAAGGGGTGCTGTCCACATCTTGATTTTTTATCAGCACGGTTATAGGAGAACCTGTGGTAAGCCCTTGAAACACCCCTGATATTATCTCGACCTGATCTTTTTCTTTTCTGGATGTGTCCGAAGGAGAACGGCCAGGTCTTCTTTTTGCCATTGCTTCGTCGAAATCTTTCTCAGAAAGTGGGATCTTAGAAGGGCATCCATCAATAACAACGCCTATTCCCCATCCATGGGATTCTCCAAAAGTGGTGATTCTAAACACCTGACCGAAAGAATTACCCGGCATCTGTTACTCTCTGAAATTGCTTTATTATAACGCTACACAGCTCTTCTACAGAACAGTTATCAGTGTCTAAGGAGATATCCGAATTTTTTCTGTACAGAGGGGATCTTTCTGCGAGAACCTCTCCGATTTCGTTAACAGGATCTTTTCCTTTGAGAGATGGCCTTGTACTTGCTTTGTCTTTGAGCATCCTCTGTTTTATAGTTTCTGGTTTTGCCTTGAGCCAGACTATCCATCCGTTCTTTTTTAAGGCCTTCATGTTTTCTTCATTCAACACAACTCCGCCGCCGGTTGCAATGACAGAATTATCCGACTTAGACACATCCTTTACCACTTCCTTTTCCAGTTTTCTAAATTCATCCCAGCCTTTTTTTAAAACAAACTCTGATATACTCATTCCTATCTTGTCTTCTAAGATCTTATCTGTATCCAGAAACTTCCATCCTAATATATTAGCCAGCCGCTTTCCAATACTGCTTTTGCCAGTACATCTGTAACCTATGAGAACGATGTTCATAACATCTCTAACTTATTGAGAAGCTGTTTTGTCACCTCTTCTACAGGAGGTCTTCCGTCTATCTCTATGATCTTTGGGATGCCATTGTTCTTTTTTGAAAGTTCTTTAAAGAAGTTAATGGCAGCCATTGTGCCGTTTTTCTCATCATAGTAGATGTCATGTCTCTTATCAATTGCTTCCTCATCCTGATCATCTGACCTGGTTATAAGCTTACCTCCACATATCCTGCATCTGTCTCCGTTGGGTTTTATGGCATCTATGTATATGTTGTTTGGATGGTTGTTATCGTTTACGCAAAGTCTTCTTCCCATAATTCTTTTTTTTGCGGTCTCTCTATCTAAAACGATCTCTATTACCGCATCGATCTGCATCCCCTCTTTTTCTAATGCCTCCCAAAGGGCTTTTGCTTGAGCAGGATTTCTGGGAAATCCATCTAAAAGCCATCCATTTTTGCAGTCTTCTTGTTTTAGTCTGTTTAGTATCATGGGTATTGTGATCTCATCTGGAACAAGCTCTCCCCGGTCTATGTATTCCTTTGCTTTTTTTCCCAGATCCGTGCCCTTAGCTATGTTCTCCCTGAATATCGCGCCCGATTCTATGTGTGGAATCCCCAGCTTCTCTTTTACAATTGCTCCCTGTGTCCCTTTTCCACTTCCATTTGGCCCAAATATAAGAATGTTCATTTTTACACCTCCCTAACAAGGTTTTAAGAAACCTATTTGAAAAAATCTTGTGTGTCAAGAGCATTTCAGGAAGGTGGAAATAAGCTCATCCCCTTTATAGGTAATACCAGACAAAGTGGCTTCTTTTTCGCAAAACTTTACTCTATTGTTAGACTTTCTTAGAATCTGACTCTTTTCTGCACAGGCAAAAGGGGTTGGTTCAGCAGTATGGGTTCTTTTGCTTATAGGAGTGTAGTGATCACTTATCACTAACAAGGCATAGTCCTCAAAAGAAGACAGGCCTTTTATTATTGTTCCGACCACATCCTGATCCACCCTTTCTATAGCATAGATCTTTCCTTCTATGTCAGCATTGTGTCCGGCTTCATCCGGAGCCTCTACGTGTATGAAAACGAAATCATGCTTTTCTAAAAATTCCAACGCCTTCTGAGCCTTTCCCGAGTAGTTAGTATCTATGTAACCGGTAGCTCCTTCTACATGAATAGGAACAAGACCAACCAGCATTCCTAAGCCTTTTATAAGATCCACGGCAGAGATGATTCCTCCTGAAATTCCGAACCTTTCTTTAAAAGAAGGAAGCTTTGGAGCCTTTCCTTGTCCCCACAGCCATATAGAATTTGCCTCATACAAACCCTTTCTCTTTCTTTCTTTATTTACAGGATGATCTTTCAAAAGCTTCCAAGAGCTTTTAATAAGAGAAACAACCGGGTCGTTGTTTCTGGAAAGATACCAACACAAGTCCTTTTCTAAGTGGTCATGAGGAGGAATGGTTGTAACAGACGGCCCATTTTTCCAAACAAGGATGTGCCTGTAAGCTACTCCGGGATAAATCCTTATTTCATCCGGCAGACTCATGCAATCTTTTAAGAAATTTACCAGCTCATTTGCTTCCTCGGTACTTATTTCGCCAGCACTGTGGCTTTTCATTATTATAGAGTCAGCTTTAAATTCCAGACATACAAGATTCATTCTAAAAGCCACATCATCAGGATCAAGAGCTACTCCCATGCTTACTGCTTCTATGGGTGCTCTTCCTGTATGGTATATTTTTGGATCATAGCCAAGTATAGACATGTTAGCTATGTCACTGCCTGGTTCCATACCATCAGGGATTGACAAAAACCTCCCTATTTTTCCTTTGGATGCAAGCATATCCATGTTAGGAGTATTTGCTACTTCAAGAGGGGTCCTATAGCCGAGTTTGGGAATGGGATAATCTGCCATCCCATCCCCAACAATGAGCACATATTTTTTTCTTTTACTATTCATTTACAACCCTTATAACTACCGTCTTATCTTTAACTACACTAAGTTTGTTTATCTCAGAAATAGCTTTTCTTACATCTCTTTCTACTGCTTCGTGAGTAAGCATGACTATAGGGACTGAATCATTTTCTTTTTTTCTTCTCCCCTTTTGTATCACCGATTCTATACTGATTCCGTATTTTCCAAGAATCCCAGATATTGAAGAAAGTACGCCCGGTCTATCAACAGCAGATACCCTAAAATAATACCTGCTTCTAAGATCCTCTATGGGCTGAATCCTTGGTTCATCATCCGGGGCACAACTGAATCCTAAAGGAGGAATTATGTGGTTTTGGCCAGTTATTATGTGCCTTGCTAAAGAAATTATGTCAGAGGCTACAGCACTGCCTGTTGGCTTTCTTCCAGCGCCAAGACCATAGTAAAGATTTGGACCGACAAAGTCTCCCTCTACATAAATGGCATTAAACACTCCGTCTACATTTGCGAGCATACTTTCCTTGGGTATCATGGCAGGATGCACTCTTGCCTCCACACAACTTCCATGATGTCTTGCTATAGCGAGCAGTTTTATAGTGTAGCCAAATTCGTCTGAAAATCTTATATCGTCTGGTGTAATCTCTGTTATCCCTTCTTTGTATATGTCCTTATAGTTTATAGGACAGCCCACCACAAGCGCCACCATTATAGCAAGCTTGTGTGCAGCATCAGTTCCGTCTACATCCAGCGTAGGTGGATCCTCTGCGATTCCAAGTTGAACTGCCTCGCTAACTACCTCCTTATACGTAAGCCCTTCTTTTTTCATCCTGGTCAAAATGTAATTGGAAGTGCCGTTTAAGATTCCTAATATGGAAGTAATCCTGTTTGCAGAAAGACCGTTTTTTAACACCCCTATTATCGGGATACCACCGGCAACACTTGCCTCAAAGCCAAGGCAGACTCCGTATCTTCTTGCAGATTCATAAATCTGTTTTCCGTATTCTGCTAAAAGCGCCTTATTTGCTGTAACCACATGCTTGCCTCTTTGCATAGCAGATATAATGAGATCTTTTGCTGTAGTGGTACCGCCAATAAGTTCAACGACTATATGAATGTCCGGGTCTTCTATTACTTCCATAGCATCCTTGGTGAGGATGCTTTTATCTATTGGGACTCCTCTGTCCCTTTCCAAATCCAAGTCTGCGATCTTTTTTATCCTTATTTCCTCACCAAGTCTTTTTTTTATGAGTTCCTTGTTTTTAACAAGCACTTCTACTGTTCCAGCACCTACAGTTCCAAAGCCAATTATTCCTACACTGATTGCCACTTTTATCCTCTCTTTATCGAATTAGTAATATCTGTAAAACATGCGTCTGATACCGCGTATTGCTTGTTTTATACGGTGAGGATTTTCCACAAGAGCAAAACGCACATACTCATCCCCATAATGCCCAAATCCTATTCCAGGAGAAACAGCCACCTTTGCTTCTCTTAAGAGAAGTTCCGAAAACTTGAGAGATCCCATCTCTCTGAACTTAGCAGGTATTTTTGCCCACACAAACATAGTGGCCTTTGGCTTGTCAGTCTTCCAACCCAGCCTATTCAGACCATCCACCAATGCATCTCTCCTTTGTCTGTATGTTTCTACTATCTCCTTCACGCATTCATCAGGGCCATTCAATGCAATAATAGAGGCAATCTGAATGGGCTGAAACACACCGTAGTCTAAATAACTTTTTATTTTCTTCAGCACTTCTATTAATTCTCTATTGCCTACACAGAACCCAACCCTCCATCCAGGCATGGAGTAGCTCTTGGACATGCTGAAAAATTCCACACCTATGTCCTTTGCGCCAGGCACCTGGAGAAAGCTGGGCGGAACATAGCCGTCAAAGGCAAGGTCTGCATAGGCGAAGTCGTGCAGTACAATTATGTTGTTATCCTTACAAAAAGCTACCACTTTTTTAAAAAAGTCGAGGTCTACGACAGCAGTGGTAGGATTGTGAGGATAAGATATAATCAATGCCTTTGGGCGAGGCCAAGTTTCTCTGGTGGCATTTAACAGATCTTCAAAAAAATCTCTATCAGGACCAATAGGGATGCTTCTGACATCTCCACCAGCGATAATCACAGAGTACGGATGAATTGGATAAGTCGGATTAGGAACAAATACCACATCCCCGGGTTCTATAATAGCCAGAACAAGATGAGACAGACCTTCCTTTGCCCCAATAGTTACCACTGCCTCTTGCTCTGGATCTAAATCCACATCGTATCTTTTTTTGTACCAGTTACATATTGCCTCTCTCAGTTTCCTTATCCCCATGGATGCGGAATATCTGTGATTATGAGGCTTTTGAGCTGCCTCTATAAGCTTGTCCACTATATGCTTAGGAGTAGGGATGTCGGGATTTCCCATCCCAAGATCAATGATGTCTTCTCCCTTTCTTCTAAGTTCTGTTTTAAGTTTGTTTACCACACTGAACACATAAGGAGGCAACCTTTTCATTCTGCCAAATTCATGATTCATACTCCATCTCCCTAAGGCCTTATAGTTTCCTTTATTTTTTTTGCATTATAAGAAATAAATTAGTAAAAATAAAGAGACGCCCTTTCTACATCGGCAACTTAGAACTTGTTGAAGTCACCCCGGCACTTACAGAAAGATAACAAAACTTTTTATCCAAAAATGCAAACATAACGACAGGCAAAAGATACGCTTTGTAAAATTCTTCATCTTATCTAAGGCAAGCGGTCTGTCTTGTCTTTTTACAAGCTTTTTGTTAGTTTTACAACAAAATTAAAACTAAAAAAGAAAAAAGTTTAAAAAAGTTAAACCATATCACAAGCCTTCAAACAAAGGCTGTAAAGGGAGAAAATAGTATGGCAATATTAGAGCATGCAAAAGAGGTGTTAAAGATAGAGTCAGAAGCTATATCAGCTCTTATAAAAAAAATAGGGCCAGAGTTTGAAAAGGCTGTTGACTTGATACTCAACTCTAAGGGAAGAGTAATACTTACTGGTATGGGAAAATCTGGTCTTATAGGAAGAAAGATTTCTGCCACTTTAAACAGTACGGGAACACCATCCATATTTCTTCATCCTGCCGAGGCAATACATGGGGACTTAGGTATGGTCACGAAAGACGACATAGTAGTTGCAATTTCTAACGGGGGCAGGACAGTGGAGATAAACAGACTACTTCCCATCTTAAAAAACATAGGAGTTAAAATAATAGCGTTTACAGGTGATCCCAGCTCTCCAATGGCGAAGATGAGCGATGTAGTAATAGATGTAGGGGTAGAAAGAGAAGCCTGTCCGATGAATCTTGCTCCAACCGCAAGCACAACTGCCGCCTTGGCAATGGGAGACGCCCTTGCTGTAGCGCTCATACATTGCAGAAGGTTTACAAAAGAAGACTTCAAAAAATTCCATCCAGGTGGAAGTCTTGGAGAAAGACTTGCCAGCAGAGTAAAAGAGATAATGAGAGAAGGCAGTAAGATCCCGATGGTCCCGGAAGATGCCTCTCTGTCAGAAGTGCTCAATGAAATAAATCAAAAAAATCTTGGGGCAACACTGGTGATCGACTCAGAAAGAAGACTGCAGGGGATTATATGTGATGGAGACATTAGAAGAGCTTTGGTAAAATACGGAAACATAAGTCACATGAAAGCAAAAGATCTTATGACCCCTTCTCCCAAGGTTGTTGACGAAAATCAAAGTGCAGGCGAAGCTCTTTCATTAATGGAATTCTATGGGATTACTCATCTGGTAATAATAGATGAGCTGAGAAGGGTAAAAGGAATAATCCATCTTCATGACATACTCGGTAGAGAGGAGTTTAGAATAAATGCAGGTATACTTCCCACCAAAGGGTCTGATAGTTGAACTGGTGAATCTTGAAGAAAAGCTCTTCTTGGAGCATCTAAAGGCCATAAAAAAAATGGCCGATGCTGTTATGCTGCTGAGCCCTGAAGTAGGGGATGGCTTAAACCTGACGGTAGATCAGAAAAAAGAACTAATAAGCCTATGCGCAGAAGCAATAAATGGAGAATTGCCCTTGATGATATTTATTACCGGCGACACGGAAGAAGAAACGGTAGAGAATATGTTGGAATTTGAATCTCTGCTAAAAGAGATTTCCTATCCTGGAAATGTCTTCTGGGTAGATGCGCCTCTTTACTACCATAGTAATAGAGGACTGCCCGATATGTACAGCAGGTTTTCTTCCATAACAAGTTATCCTTTTATACTTTATAACAACGCAAAGCTTGTAGAAAAAGTCAAAGGACCGTTCAACAGGAGAAACATAAGAACCTCTATCTTAAAAGAGCTGTCTTTTGAAGATAGAATAAAAGGATTGATATTTTTTGGAGATCTGAGAAGAGCATTGAATTATCAGAAAGCGGTGATGGAAAGACCTTCTTTTAGGATATACGACGGAGACGAAAAACTCTTCTTGAACTTTCCTAATAAAAACGGACTCGTATCTGTAAGTGCAAATGTAATTCCCCAAGTTTGGAAAAACATGTTGCACAGAGAACCTGAAGAAGGAAAGGGAGGCGGACTGTATCTTTTGCTGGAATTTCTGGATCTCCTTAAAGAAGGAGGAACCGAACTTATAAAAGCGCTTATAAAAGGCTCAAATTTGACTTCTGAGCCACCATTAGTACAAAGAGCAAAAGAGCTCGTAAGAAAACTGCAGGAAGAGGGGATGTAATGACAGGTAAAAAATTTTTTGTTCATCCTGTTGGAATCATAAAAAAAATTGAAAACGAAATCTTTATAGAAATCTTTCCAGAATACAAGGATGCACTCCTTAATCTGGAGTATTACTCCCACATAATAGTAATCTTTTGGTTTGATAAAAATGATACCCCAGAAAAAAGAAATATCCTGCAGGTACATCCTAAAAGACACAAAGGAGCTCCTATTTCAGGCGTATTTGCTACATGTTCACCTGTAAGACCAAACCTTATAGGACTTACAATATGTAAGGTGAAACATATAGACAAAAATCTCATTAAGATCAAAGAAATAGACGCCTTTGATAATACTCCTGTCTTAGACATAAAACCTTACATACCTAAGAAACACATGCTCTGTGAGGAAGAAATAAAGGTTCCAGAATGGATGAAGTAGAAAAGAACACGGAACAAATCGAAGGCCGGATAGAGAGAATTACATTCTTTAATGAAGAAAACGGATATACAATAGCAAAGATAAAAATATCCGGAAAAAAGGAACCCATTACTGCTGTAGGGTACTTACTGTCTCCGAGCCCTGGAGAGATTATAGAGATGAAAGGAAAATGGGTAAAGCATCCCAAGTATGGGAATCAGTTTAAGATAACGAGTTATAAAACTCGTGTTCCCGCAACTGTATATGGAATAGAAAGGTACCTGAGCTCAGGTCTCGTAAAAGGAATAGGACCGATTATGGCTAAAAGGATTGTAAAGAGATTCGGAAAAGAAACGCTAAATGTTATAGAAGAAAACATAGAAAAGCTCAAACAGGTGGAAGGAATAGGAGAAAAAAGAATTGATATGATAAAAAAGGCATGGAACGAACAAAGAGAGATCAGAGATCTCATGATATTTTTGCAAGAACACGGAATAAGCCCGTCCTATGCCCCAAAGATATACAAAAAGTACAAAGAGGAATCCATTCAGGTGATAAAAGAAAATCCCTACAGATTGGCAATGGACATATATGGAATCGGCTTTATTACAGCAGACAGGATTGCTGAAAAGCTGGGTTTTTCAAAAGATTCAGAGCTGAGAGCAATGTCTGGGATAATATATGTGCTTCAGCAAGTAGCTGACGAAGGGCATGTTTACTGTCCATATGATGAGCTGCTGGAAAGGTGTAAAAAAGTGCTGGATACAAGTCGGGACACAATAGAAAACGCTTTAAGCAGACTACAAGCCGAAGGAAAGGTAGTGAAAGATGAAGAAGCCGTTTATTTGTCTCAATTCTATGTCTGCGAAACAGGTGTAGCAAAGAAGCTTATAAAACTTATGGAAATGCCCAAGTCTATAAGAAGGATAAATACTGAAAAGGCAATAGAGTGGGTTGAAAGAAGGCTCGGAATAAAGCTTGCTGAAAGACAAAAGGATGCAATAAGAGCTGTGTCTGAAAACAAGGTATTGATTATTACCGGCGGTCCCGGAACAGGAAAGACCACCGTTATAAATGCCATAATAAAGATATTCTCCCAAATAGGAGCAAAGATACTACTTGCAGCTCCCACAGGAAGGGCATCTAAAAGGATGACAGAAACAAGTGGATACGAAGCAAAAACAATACACAGACTTTTAGAATACAGTCCAGAAAAAGCAGAGTTCAAGAAAAATGAAAGATCCCCTTTAAACTGTGACATCTTAATAATAGATGAAGCATCTATGATAGACATTGTCTTAATGTATCACCTCACAAAAGCCATACCTTTAAATGCTACCGTTATTATTGTCGGGGATGTAAATCAGCTTCCGTCTGTTGGTCCCGGAAATGTCTTAAAAGATATGATTTCATCTGGAATGTTTCCCGTTGTAGAGTTAAACGAGATATTCAGACAGGCAAGAGAAAGCCTTATAGTGATAAATGCCCACAGAATAAATGCGGGCGAATTTCCCATATTTAGGTCTGAAAAAAAGAATCCTGATTTCTATTTTATAGAAGAAGAAGATCCGGAAAAAGGGCTTTCCATCATAATAGACCTTGTAAAAAACAGAATCCCAAAAAGATTCGGTTTCAATCCTTACGAGGACATCCAGGTCATAAGTCCTATGAACAAGGGTATAATAGGTGCGGAAAATCTGAACGAAAAACTTCAAGAAGCACTCAATCTCTCTTCTTTTGGGATAACGAGAGGAACGAAGAAGATCAAACTAAGAGATAAGGTAATGCAACTTAGAAACAATTATGAAAAAGGTGTCTTTAACGGTGACATAGGCACGGTAGTAAAAATAGACCAGGAGAATCAAGAGGTTTTTGTGGCATTTGACACAGGTATCGTTACTTATGATTATTCAGAGCTGGACGAAATAAGTCTTGCCTATGCTATATCAGTTCATAAATCTCAGGGTTCAGAATATCCTGCAGTGGTGATTCCTATTTTTATCCAGCACTATGTTCTTCTTCAAAGAAATCTAATATATACCGCAATTACAAGAGGAAAGAAGTTGGTGGTCGTTGTTGGCACAAAAAAGGCCTTTCTGATCGGAATAAAAAACAATAAGATCCAAAGAAGATACAGTAAATTAGACAAGAGGCTTTCAGAAAGCGAATTGATTTGAAATAAGAATTTTTTTTTGTTAGATAAGCAGTGCAAATTTGAGTAAGGGGTGCTGCCATGAGCAAAGAAAACATAATAACAATAAACGGGCAAGAGTTTAGCTTTGAGCCAGGTGAAACCATCTTAGATGTTGCCACAAGAAACGGGATATACATACCAACCTTATGCTACCTAAAAAGAGCTACTCCAACAGGTGCGTGCAGAATATGTGTGGTGGAAGTAGAGGGAGCCAGAAACTTGGTTGCTTCTTGTTCTACACCTGCCTCTGCTGGAATGAAAATAAAAACAGACAGCCCGCGAGTAATTGAAGCAAGAAGGCTTAATTTGGAATTGCTTATCTCTTCAGGCAATCATAACTGTCTGGTTCAGGACCTGGATCAACAGGAATGGACAGATTTTCAGCTTAAGAGCATGAAAACAGAACCCGAACAAATATGTCCCGCATACGGAGAGTGCAGACTTCAAGACCTTGCAATACGCTACAGGGTAAAACCCAGATTTATTCCAAAGGAGAGCAAATACCCAACAGAGGAGAATCCATTTTTCATTAGAGACTTTTCCAGATGCATACTGTGTGGCCGCTGTGTTCAGGCGTGTAACGAAATTCAGGTAAACAATGCTATAAGTCTTGGCTACAGAGGAGCTGAATCAAAAGTTGTAGCAAAAGGAGATTATCCACTTACCAAATCAGACTGCGTGTTCTGTGGAGAATGTGTTCAGGTATGTCCGGTAGGAGCACTTGTTCCAAAAAGTGTTATTGTAAACAAGGTGCTTCCAAATGAAGTAAAAAAGATTAGAACCACCTGTTCTTACTGTGGAGTGGGATGTCAGATATATCTGCATGTAAAGGACAACAAGGTAGTAAAAGTAACAGGTGTTGAAGAGGCTGCTCCAAATTATGGAAGCCTGTGTGTAAAGGGAAGGTTTGGATATGACTTTATAAATCATCCTGACAGACTCAAAAAGCCTCTTATAAAGAAAAACGGTGAATTCAAAGAAGCGACATGGGATGAAGCCCTCGATCTTGTAGCCAACAAGCTAAAAGAAATAAAAGAAAAATTTGGCCCAGATTCCATAGGATTTCTTACCAGCGCAAGAGCAACAAACGAAGAAAATTACATCGCTCAAAAATTTACCAGAGCGACTCTGGGAACCAATAACATAGACCACTGCGCTCGTCTCTGACACTCCTCTACCGTGGCAGGTCTTGCCGCGGCATTTGGCAGTGGCGCAATGACCAACACTATTGCTGACTTAGAAAAAGCAGAGGTTATCTTAGTAACCGGATCAAACACTACTGAAAACCATCCTGTTATATCCTCCTATATAAAGAGAGCAGTTACTCAAAAGGGAGCAAAACTGATAGTAGTTGATCCGAGAAAAATTCCTCTTACTAAATTTGCAACCATATGGATGAGACAAAGACTTGGTACAGATGTAGCGTGGATAAACGGAATGATGCATGTAATCATAAAAGAAAACCTCCATGACGAAGAATACATCAAAGAAAGGACCGTTGGATTTGAAGAAATGAAAAAGGTGGTAGAAAAATATACGCCAGAGTATGTGGAACAGATCACGGGCATCCCTAAGGAAAAGATAATAGAAGCAGCAAGACTTTACGGAAAGGCAAGCCGTGCTTCTATCGTATATGCAATGGGAATAACACAGCATATAACAGGCACTGACAATGTTAAATCTCTTGCTAATCTCGCTATGCTTTGTGGAAATGTGGGCATTGAGGGGGGCGGAGTAAATCCTCTAAGAGGTCAGAACAATGTACAAGGTGCTTGTGATATGGGAGGACTTCCCAATGTTTACTCTGGATATCAAAGAGTGGATGATCCTCAGGTGAGAGAAAAGATGGAAAAGGCATGGGGCGTAAGTGCTCTTCCTGACAAGGTTGGTCTTACTGTTACAGAAATGATGGAGATGGCGTATAAAGGAGAATTAAAAGCGCTTTATATAATGGGAGAAAACCCGATGGTTTCAGATCCTGACCTCAACCATGTAAAAGAGGCTCTTCAAAGATTAGACTTTCTCGTGGTTCAGGACATATTCTTGACAGAAACTGCTCAACTTGCTGATGTTGTGCTTCCTTCTGTTTCTTTTGCTGAAAAAGAAGGGACCTTCACCAATACAGAAAGAAGGGTGCAAAGAGTAAGAAAAGCAGTATCTCCGCCAGGGGAAGCAAAGGAAGACTGGAAGATACTTTGCGAAATCTCTATGCGTATGGGTTATCCCATGAACTATGGAAGCGCAAAAGACATCATGAGGGAAATAGCCAGTGTGACTCCGTCTTACTCTGGGATAAGCTACGAAAGGATAGAAAAAGAGGGAATTCATTGGCCATGCCCGTCTTCTGAACATCCAGGAACACCTATTCTTCATGTAGGAAAATTTGCTTCAGGAAAAGGGGTATTTCACGCAATTGATTACATACCACCTGCAGAACTACCAGATGAGGAATATCCCTTCTTCCTGACCACAGGAAGAATCCTTTATCAATACCACACAAGGACGATGACCATGAGAACGCCTTTGAACGAGATAAGTCCAGATTGTTTTGTAGAAATTTCCAGAGATGACGCACGCAAACTTGGGATAAAAACGGATGATCTTATAAAGGTGGCATCCAGAAGAGGAGAAATAACAGCAAAGGCAGTTGTTACCGACAGAGTAGACAAAGGCACAATTTTTATCCCGTTCCACTATGCCAATGCAGCAGCAAATATTCTAACCAACAAGGCTCTTGACCCAGTAGCAAAAATTCCAGAGTACAAAGTATGTGCAGTGAAGATAGAAAAGGCATAGGAGGCTTAAAATGACACATGAAGAACTTTACCAACTTAATCCTGATTTGACTCCAGAAGTGATGCAGGAGATAGACAAAGTTATAGAAGAAAACATTCACAGACCAGGTTGCCTTATTCCTGTGCTTACTAAGTGTCAGGAAATACTCGGTTACATTCCTGTAGAACTGCAGGAATACTTAAGTGAAAGGCTAAACATACCAGGAAGCAACATCTACGGGGTTGTAAGCTTTTACTCTTTTTTTTCTATGATTCCTAAGGGAAGACACACGATAAAAATATGCGAAGGAACTGCTTGTTATGTGCAAGGAAGCTACAGAATACGGGATTTTATATGTAACGAATATGGACTTGAACCAGGAGGTACCACTAAGGATAGAAGATTCTCGCTGCAAGTAGTTAGGTGTCTTGGTGCGTGTGGTCTTGCACCAGTTATGATGGTGGATAATGACACATATGGAAAATTAACTATCGATAGTGTGAAAGAGATACTGGACAGATATGAGTGAGAAAAAGAGCTACGGAGGAGTTTAGTCATGTCAAAGCTTACAGTACAAGATCTCGACAAGATAAAAGAGAATATGCAAAAGGAAATGTTGCTTAGAGAAGGGAAAAAAACGCCTGCTGCAAAGCATAGATTACACCTCATGCTTTGTAGTGGTACAGGATGTCAAGCCTCTGGCAGTAAAGAAGTAAAAAAAGCCTTAGAAGAAGAACTAAAAAAAGCAGGACTTGATAAGGAAGTACTCATTGTGGAGACAGGTTGTAACGGCTTTTGCGCTCAAGGGCCCGTTATGGTGGTTCATCCTGACAACATATTTTACCAAAAGTTGAAACCAGAACATGCCCCTCTGCTTGTCGAAGAACACTTTCTTAAAGGAAAACCAGTAGAAAAGCTCATGTACAAAGATGCTGCCACCAAAAAGGTGATCCCACTGTTGGATCAAATTCCGTTCTTTTCAAATCAAATGGCCATTGTGTTAAAAAACAGAGGGCTTATAGATCCGGAAAACATAGATGAATACATAGCAAGAGATGGATACAAAGCCGTTGCAAAAGCTCTCTTAGATATGAGCCCTGAAGAGATAATAGAAGAGATAAAAAGATCAGGGTTGAGAGGAAGAGGAGGAGCTGGATTTCCAACCGGACTTAAGTGGGAGTTTGCAAGAAAGGCCCCAGGTGATGTGAAGTATATAATCTGCAATGCAGATGAAGGAGATCCTGGAGCATTTATGGACAGAAGTGTATTGGAAGGAGATCCTCATGCGGTGCTGGAAGGGATGATTATAGGAGCAAAAGCGATTGGTGCTATTAGGGGGTTCATATACTGCAGAGCAGAATATCCTTTGGCACTAAGAAGACTCGAAATAGCTATATCACAAGCAAAAGAATATGGTCTGTTGGGAGAAGATATACTTGGAAGCGGATTCAACTTCGACATTGAGATATATCAAGGAGCGGGTGCATTCGTATGTGGTGAAGAAACCGCACTTATGGCCTCCATAGAAGGAAGAAGGGGAAATCCAAGGCCAAGACCTCCTTACCCTGCTCAAAAAGGGCTTTGGGGAAAACCAACAGTGATAAATAATGTGGAAACCTTTGCAAATGTTCCAAAGATTATACTTAACGGTGGAGATTGGTTCGCGGGTATAGGCACGGAGAAAAGCAAAGGAACAAAAGTATTTGCGCTTACGGGCGATGTAAACAACATAGGGCTTGTGGAAGTGCCCATGGGAACTACACTCAGAACCATAATATTTGATATTGGAGGAGGAATACCTAAAAAAAGAAAATTCAAAGCTGTCCAACTTGGTGGGCCTTCTGGTGGATGTATTCCTGAAAAGTATCTGGATACACCGGTAGATTACGAATCTATCACGGAGTTGGGGGCAATAATGGGCTCAGGCGGAATGATTGTTATGGATGAAAAAACATGTATGGTAGATATGGCAAGATTTTTCTTGAGATTTATCCAAGATGAGTCTTGTGGAAAATGTCCCCCATGTCGTGAAGGAACGGGAAGAATGCTGGAGATCTTGGACAGGATAGTGGAAGGAAAAGGAGAACCCGGAGATATAGAGCTTCTGGAAGAATTGAGTTACATGATAAGGGATACAGCCCTGTGTGGACTTGGGCAGACAGGACCAAACCCGGTTCTTTCAACCCTGAGACACTTCAGAGAGGAATACGAAGCGCACATATACGAAAAGAGATGCCCTGCAAAGGTTTGCAAGGCATTACTAAAATTTGAAGTAGATGAAGACAAGTGCAAAAGATGTGGAATATGTTACAAAAATTGTCCAGCAGGAGCTATTGAATGGGAGAAGAAGAAAACAGCACGCATAATAAAGGACAAGTGTATAAAGTGTATGACATGTATAATGAACTGCCCAGCAGATGCCATCTTTTAAACAGAGTACTTTGAGAAAGGAGCTGGGGTTTTGGGACTCTATAGCTATATCAGTAGGTATTGCTATAGGAGTGGGGATATTCAGGGTTCCATCAGAAATAGCGGCTATAATGCCGTATCCCCAGCTCATTATAACAGCTTGGCTTGTAGGTGGACTGCTATGCCTATTTGGTGCTCTATGTTATGCTGAACTTTCTTCTACCTTTCCAGAAACAGGTGGAGACTATGTCTACATAAGGGAAAACTATGGGCTTCTTCCTGCATTTCTCTACGGGTGGGCCTCTATATTTATCATCAGAACAGGAATAATAGCAGCGGTTGCTTTTGTATTTTCAGAATACCTGTGTTCGCTCACTTGTCTGTGTAAAGGGTTTATCAAACCCGTTGCCATAAGCACTATTGTATCTCTGTCGCTGATAAATGGAATAGGTGTAAGAATTGGAAAAAATCTATTAAATTTGTCGGTAATGACCAAAGTCATTGCCCTTGTTGTGCTTATTATATGTGCTCTTTCTTCATCTAAAGGAAGCACAGAAAATCTTCATGTAGGATTGGATAAAAGCGCTTTCGAAATAGTCAATATGTTTGCCCTTGCACTTGTGCCCGTGCTTTGGACTTATGGGGGATGGCATGAAAGCACATTTATGACAGGTGAAACAAAAGATGCTCAAAAAGTTCTTCCCATAGCACTTATTACAGCCACTTTAATCATAACGGGAATATATGTTCTTCTTAATGTAAGCTATCTGTATCTCATCCCTGTCCAGTCAGTCAAAGAACTTCCCCTTATAGCAGGAGAAGTAATGAAACTTATATTTGGAAAGTGGGCAAAAAAAGGCATAGAATTTTTAATAGTCATTTCATCCTTTGGAACGCTCAATGCTACCATAATGACATCCAGCAGGATCACCTATGCTATGAGTAAAGACAATCCATTTTTTAAATATCTATCTCGTATAAGTACCAGATTCGGTACCCCTTTTAGAGCGCTCGTACTGAATGCCGTCTTGGCTTCAATTCTCGTGGCATGGGGAACATTTAACAAACTGCTCTTTTTTACAGGTCTTCTGGTATGGCTGTTTTTTGGTGTGATTGTGTCAGCTGTGATTGTGTCAAGGATAAAGTACCCTGAACTAAAAAGACCGTTTAAAGCGTGGGGCTATCCTTTTACCCCCGTGGTATTTGCTTGTGTGTGTTTCTGGATGTGTGTTGATATATTTTTTAGATATAAGTTGCAGTCCATATGTGGTTTAGGAATCATGATAAGTGGAATAGTGGTTTATAAGATAAGCATGAGTTTAAAAATTTGACAAATCAAGTACCCAGCATTAGAGTATTCTCATCCCTATTGGAGGAAAAGGGATGGCAGAGAAAATAAAAACCATAAGGGAGATTAATGAAAAGATAAAAAAAGGCAATGTCGTGGTGGTAACTGCCGAGGAAATGGTACAAATCGTAAAAAAGTACGGGGCAAAAAAGGCAGCAAAAGAAGTAGATGTAGTAACGACCGGCACCTTCTCTCCCATGTGCTCTTCAGGAGCTTTTCTGAACTTTGGTCACTCAAAACCTCCTATAAAAGCTTATAAGGTCTGGCTCAACGGCGTTCCAGCCTATGCAGGACTTGCTGCAGTGGATATATACATAGGTGCTACCGAACCAGCAGAAGACGATCCTTTAAATAAGGTGCATCCAGGTCAATTCAGATACGGTGGAGGACATGTTATTCAAGACCTTGTGGCAGGAAAAAAGATAGAACTAAGAGCTATAGCTTATGGAACCGACTGTTATCCAAAGAAAGAGCTTAGAAAAAAGATCTCTATAAAAGATGTCCCAAATGTCATAATGGTAAATCCCAGAAATTCGTATCAAAACTACAACTGTGCCATAAACCTATCAAATAAAACAAAATATACATACATGGGAGTTCTCAAGCCTAACGGGACAAATATAAATTATGCAACTGCTGGCCAGTTAAGCCCTTTATTTAATGATCCCTACTTCCTTACTATCGGAATCGGCACGAGAATATTCTTAGGAGGTGCTCAGGGATACATAATAGGACCTGGGACTCAGTACAAATACGAGGTTGAAAGAACAGAAAAAGGCATCCCCATAGAGCCTGCTGGAACGCTTATGGTAACGGGAAATCTAAAAGAGATGAGCCCGAAGTGGGTTGTAGGGGTGAGCATACTCGGATACGGCTGTTCACTGGCGGTAGGAATAGGCATCCCCATTCCTGTAATAAATGAAGAAGTAGCAAAGTATACTGGTATTTCTGATGAAGAAATACTTACAAGGATAATAGACTATGGAAACGATTACCCAAAAGGGGAAGCTAAACCGCTCGGAATTGTAAGTTACGCAGAATTAAAGACAGGGAGTATAAAATTCAGAGGACAGGAAGTACAAACAGTTCCGGTATCTTCATACAAAAAGGCAAAAGAGATAGCAGAGCTTTTAAAAGAACAGATAAAAAAAGGAGACTTTTTCTTGACAGAACCAGTTGCTCCTCTTCCTGGAGCAAGACTGGCATGGACATAAAAGGAAAATATTTAGATGGAGTGCTATTGGATTTACGGACAGCTATCAGTGATTTTTGAAGAAAGGTTAGCATGTGTTTTTGATAGGACCAACTGGCAGAAGGGGATTTTTTGCCTTTAAATAGATAATGAAAATATATTTGGATAATTGTTGTCTTAATCGCCCTTTTGATAATCAACTTGACATAAAAATTCGATTAGAAACTGAAGCCAAACTATACATTCAGTATCTTATACAAAAGAAAAAACTTCAAATAGTTTGGTCTTACATATTGGATTTTGAAAATAGTAAGAATCCTTTTGAAGAAAGAAAAC
Organism: uncultured Desulfobacterales bacterium; assembly: GCA_964393645.1. Taxonomy (GTDB): domain Bacteria; phylum Desulfobacterota; class DSM-4660; order Desulfatiglandales; family JALVZP01; genus JALVZP01. The sequence continues at coordinate 49,761 of CAYMUI010000056.1, forward strand.
AACAGATAGAAAGATGGAAAATATTTGCTGTTGAAGATATTGAAGAAAATGATACTATTTTAACAATAGGCCAAAAATTAGAAAAAATCGGATTAAAAAAGATTGACGCTTTACATATAGCTTGTGCCATTTATGCTAAATGTAATTATTTCATTACTACTGATAAAGGCATTCTAAAAAAGGCTAAAAGAATAAAAGAACTTATTGTGATTGATCCTATTAATTTTATTAGCGAGGTTTTAGATGCTTACTGATACAGAAATAAAAATAAAAGGATATGAGATATTAACCAAATATTTAGGGGAAGTAGAGGCAGAGAGATTTATTGCGTTAATTCAAAGAGAGCCTTTTGATTATACTAAATGGCGGCAGAAGAACTTACCAGAGGCAGAAACAATAGAAGAGTTAAGTAAGATGGCAATGGAATACAGAAAAAGAAAAAAATCCTAATAACTCGCTTCAGCGGACCCGGCTTAGCGCCGAGCAGCTGAGTTTTGGAATTAGATTGTTTAATGCGGGAGGAAAGCATGTTTGAAAAAGCGTTAGAACTCGGAAGACCCCCTAACATAAGAAAACTTTTTCCAAATTCTAAGGCCCTTATAGTAAGCGGAAAGGTAATAGACAGGGCTCTTCTCAAAAAAGGAAATGCCATGACTATTGCTGCAAATGCCAGAAATCACATCATTATTAGAGGTGTCTTAAAAGCAGCTCAAAGGGCAAACGCGTGTATAATAATAGAAATAGCAAAATCAGAAGGCGGGGTAGACGGATATTGTGCTGTAAGCTACTGGAACTTGGCAAGACAAGTGGATGCGGTTATGAATGAACTCGGAATCACGGTACCTGTGGCGGTTCATGCAGATCACTACAAGATAAAAGACGCGCAGGACTTGGAAATTGCTAAGATTGAGATTCCCTCTCTTTTTGATGCGGGCATAACTTCTATTGCTATAGATGCCTCCAGCATGCCAGATGATGAAAATCTTTTGGCAAATATAACATTGAGTAAATATATTCCAAAGTGGGCAGGATACGAAACAGAAGTAGGGGAAATAAAAGGAGAAGAAGGGCTTTCCACACCAGAGGAAGCATTATTTCTTATAAGAGGGCTAAATGCTCACGGAATATTTCCTGATTGGATAGCCATAAACAACGGAACTACTCACGGAATAGAAAAAACAGGCAGAGGAATCGATGTGGAGCTTACAGCAAGAATACACCAAGTATTAGAACCATACAGGGTATCTGGGGCACAACATGGAACCTCTGGAAACAGTTTTGAGCTTTTAAAAGAGATAGCAGAAAAGACCAACACTACGAAAGCAAATGTCTCTACAGCCCTTCAAATGATCTCGTGGGGTGTTAAAGTAAATGAGTATGGAAATGCAGAACTGGACAGCGATGGAAATCCCATAAAAGTGCTAAACAGAGGGGTCTCGGAACAACTATGGGAAGAAATGAAAGAATATGCCAAAAAACACCATTTAAAAGGAGGAGACTACAAAAAACTGAATCTTCCTTTTGAAAACAGAATATTAAGACAGCCTCGTGAAATAAGAGAAAGAATGGCAAAAGATGTTGAAGACTTTGTTTATCACCTGTTGGTAAATGTATTCAACGCAAAAGATACTGCTCCTTTAGCAATAGAAGAGCTCCTGAAAGCAGGCTCTTACGATCTTGGCCCAAAGGCAAAGAGAATAGAAGATCCATCAGAGTGGACAGAAGAGAAGATCAGAGAAAAAGCAAAGCCGTTTTATAAAGATAAAAGCAGCGGAAAAGATTATGACGACTAACCAAAAAGGCTAAGCTGAGCAGGTTCTTTTTTGGATTTTGGACTCTTCTTTTTTCTGACACTTTCTACTAAATGAGCCGGGATCTTTTCAAGAAAAGAGGAAGGTCTTAAGTTTAACACTCTTGAACCTAATCTTCTTCTCTTTACATGTGACAAGAAGAGCAGCTTTTTTGCTCTTGTAATCCCAACATAAAAAAGCCTTTTCTCTTCATCGATGTCTGGATTGCCAAATAGGGTGCACGGAATTACGCCTTCCTCACAACCAGCTATAAACACCGCTTTCCATTCTAAACCTTTTGCTGAATGTAGAGACATAAGACTTATCCTGTCTCCCACAAGCTCAATATTGTCTATTCCTCTTTCTGTAGAGAGAAAATCCAGAAAAGACATAAGGTCTTTTTTACGATCAGAGGCTATGTCCAAAATTTTATTTACTGCTTTTAAAGACACCTCGTCTTTCTCAAACCCAAATTCATGAGTATGGAGTATGGCCTTTACTGTATTGTAAGCGTCTGACAGGGGTATCTGACTTACATCTTTACAAGGTAACAATCCTTTATCTGACACAAGCTTTATATATCTTTCCCAATAAAACCTCCTTTTGTGTACAAGATAAAGAAGCAAACTGTAAATTACATTCACGGGGTATATTTCCCTTAAGGGAACCTCCCCTGCTCTTATTACAGGTATCCCGGCTTTTTTAAAAGCAGCTTCAATCTCATCTCCGATAGAATTTATCCTGTAAAGTACAGCAATATCTCCGAAGCTAAAGCCCTCTCCTTCATGAGACTGAACTGTCTGGCTGTCTAAGGAAAAATAAGATGTTCCTCCTATCAGTTTTTCTATGCTTTTTACTATGTACTCGGCTTCCTGTTTTTCTGTAGAACAAGAAGCAATAACTATTCTGCCTTTTTCATCTGAAACAGCCTGCATAGGCTCTTTGTCTAAGATGGCCGCTCCTGCTTTAAGTATTTCAGGTGCGGATCTGTAGTTTTTATCAAGGCTTATCTGAACAGCATCTTCAAATTCTTCGCAAAACCTAAGGAATGCACTTCTGTCGGCACCTCTAAAACCATATATGGCCTGATCCGGATCTCCAATGGCAAACACAAAAGAGTCTCCTGCTTTAGAAATAGCCTTTAATATGCCCACCTGATTGGGATTTGTATCTTGGTATTCATCTACAAATATATATGGTCTCATTCGGGATATCTCAGCAGCTATCTCAGGATAAGTTCTCAAAAGCTCAAAAGCCATTCGTTCTAAGTCATCTATGTCAAGCATATTCATGGCTTTTAACTTTTTACTGTATTCTTCGTAACACCTGCTTACTTCAGAATCATCGAGCTCTTTTAAAACGCCGCTTTTTACAAAAGGAAGAAGTTTCAAAAGCTTATCTGCGACTCTTTTTTTACCACATACTTGTCTTATTATTTCTTCAGATTCCCAACTGCTACATATAGAAAAATCTTTGCCGATACCTATAAGATCCCCTTTTTCTCTCAAGATCCACAGACAAAATGAATGAAAAGTAGAAATCCAAATCCCATCGCTTGAGTGTCTCAAAAGCTTTTCAATCCTGTCTCTCATTTCGTCTGCTGCCTTGTTAGTAAAAGTAATTGCGAGTATCTGATCAGGCTTTGCTTTACCAGATCTAACCAAATAAGCTATTCTGTGAGTAAGAGTTAATGTCTTTCCAGAACCAGGACCTGCAACTACAATGACATTTTTTCCACTGTGAAACACAGCCTCTCTTTGAGCCGGATTTAGCACATCTAAGATAGGATCAAACTGTTGGGACTTTTTAGAAAGATTTTCAGATCTAATGCTCTTCTTTTTGTTAAGCTTAGGAAGGTCTCTTTTGTAATGAAGATTCTTTTTTGAGGAAATCTTAAAAAGAAGCGATTGACCAGAAAAAATGGCTTTCTCTCCGTCTTCAAACAATCTTATCTTTCCGTATTCTCCATCATATCCCGGTTTTTTAATAACCTTTTGCTCTCTCATTCTCTTTATCGCTTCTGCAAGCAACTCTCCTCCGGCTTCTTTTATATCTTCTAAGGATACATCCATAAGGATACTTAACTCTGAACCAAGCTCTGAGGTGAGTCTTTCGTATTCTTGCCTTACTTTTTTTGTCTCCACCCCACAATCCATTATTTCAGAGATTATTTCTGTCAGAGGGATAAGAGAATAAAAGGGTTTCTTTAAAACCGGCTCCTCTCTATCAGCAAGCTCGTATACCCTGTGTAGTACCCCTATGGTTAAAGGGTTTCCGCACACAGGACATATATTGTTTAAAGCCATGCTTTCCTTTGGATTAAGACATACATTACATCTTCTGTGTCCATCCAGATGGTATTTTCCTTCCTCTGGAAAAAACTCAACAGTACCCAAGAATCCTTTTCCACTCTTCATAGCGTCTACTAAGGAATAGTAATTGAGATCTGTATCGAATATATTTGCCTCTCTTCCGAGCCTTGTAAGAGAGTGGGCATCCGAATTAGATACCAGCACATAAGAGTCTAAGTCAGACAAAAGCCTATTCATCGGCGGATCGGAAGAAAGACCGGTTTCAAGTGCATGTATATACTTTGTAAGATCCTCAAAACACTCCTCTATGTGATCAAATCCGGACTTAGAGCCAAAAAGAGAAAACCACGGAGTCCATATATGAGCAGGAATAAAAAAGGCATCAGCAGATACTTCCAATACTATCTCTAAAAGAAGTTTTGCATCTAAACCAAGAACGGGTCTTCCGTCTGCACTCAAGTCTCCAATTTTCGAAAGTCTTTTATTAAGTTTTTTTGCAGACTCTATATCAGGAAGTAGTATAAGGTTGTGAATCTTTCTGAGCTTTCCGGCTTTCTTATATATACAGCTTATCTCACCGGAGATGACGAATCTCGGCTCTATTGCTTCTGTAGATAAGGGAATAGGATCTTTTAGTTTATACAATCCATCTTCTGCTTCCTTTAACTCGTCTTCTATTTCAGATAACCACTTGGGATGAGTAAAGTCTCCTGTTCCTATTACTGCGATCCCTTTTTTTGCTGACCAAATGGCTATGTTTCTCAAAGTTAACAGGGGAGAAGTTGCTCTTGAATAAGGAGAATGGATGTGAAGGTCTGCAAAGAACCTCATTTTTTTTCTTCGTCTTCTTCAAATTCTATTTCTAAGTTTTCAAGCTCGATAGGTTCTAATTCTATCTCTTCTTTCTCCTCTTTTTGAACGGCTTCTTCTTTTCTTTTTTGGATCTGCTCTTCCAAAGATTTGAGATCTACAGGTTCAATTTCTATCTCTTCGTCTTCGCTCAAAGTTTCTTCTGTTTCTACTGCACTCTTTGGCTTTTCTGTGTCCATCTGTTCGCCAGCAAGAGAGTCCAAACTGATCTTTTCCAGTTCTATTTCTTCCTCAGTAAATTCTTTGGATGCCGCTTCTTCTTCAGTTAACCAATCTACAGGAGATGTCTTAAAAGAGAAAAGCGAAAGTTTTTCCCTTACTTCTTTAAGCTCCCTGTTACAGTTGGGACACTTTTCATTAAAATCAAAGCTTATGTAACCACACTTTGGACATTTCATAACAAACCTTTTACCTTATCCCAATCTTTGAGAAACCTCTCAATACCTATATCAGTTAAAGGATGTTTTATAAGCTGAACAAGTACCTTAAACGGTATTGTAGCTATATCAGCTCCCATGAGAGCTGCTTCTAAGACATGAAGTGGATTCCTTATACTTGCTACAATTATTTCTGTTTCAAAGCCATAGTTATCGTATATGGTAATTATCTGTTCCACAAGTGACATGCCTGTATGACTTATGTCATCCAGTCTGCCTACAAACGGACTTATGTAATTAGCTCCTGCTTTTGCAGCAAGAAGCGCCTGAATAGGAGAAAAGCACAAGGTAACATTTGTCTTTATTCCCTCCCCAGACAACACCTTTACTGCCTTTAGCCCTTCTTCAGTAAGCGGTATCTTGATCACAATATTGGGTGCTATTTTGGACAGCTCTCTTGCCTCTTTTACCATTCCATCTTTATCCAGACTTACCGCTTCAACACTAACGGGCCCATCCACGATGTTACATATCTGCTCTATGAGTTCTCTGGGATTGCGCTTTTCCTTAGACAGAAGTGTAGGATTTGTTGTCACCCCATCTACAAGACCTAACTCTACCCCTTTTTTAATTTCATCTAAGTTCGCAGTATCTATAAAGAACTTCATACACCCCTTCCCTCCCTTAATTTCTTTTCAAACAGCTCAGCACATTCTTCTGAACAGAAATAATATCTTTTGCCATTTATGACCCTTATGTGAGCTTGATCTACTGGAATGTATGTCTTGCACTCAGGATCCTGAACCATCTCTCCAACTTCTAAGTTTGGACTCTGATTTTCTCTGTGATAGCCTTTTTCCTTTTTTATAAAAAATTTGTACAAAAGATAAATCAAAATCGCAGTAATTATTAATCTCATTTATCTCTTCACCAAAATCACAGATTGTCCGTCTTCAGATATATCTCTTAAGATGTCTGTAACAGACCTGTTCAAAACAGGATGAATCAAATCTGGCTCAAGTTCGCTTACCGGGACAAGCACAAATCTTCTCTTATGCATTAAAGGATGCGGAATTGTCAGTCTCTTACCGTTTATTACCATATCTTCGTACAGAAGAAGATCCAAATCGATCACCCTTGGTCCCCACTTAAAGCTTTTTTTTCTTCCCATAAGAACTTCAATCTCTTGAAGCCTGTCTAAAAGCTCGTAAGGATTCAGCTCGGTTTCTATCAAAACAGCACAGTTTATAAACCAGTCTTGTTCTTTGTATCCTACTGGCTCAGTTTTGTAAAAAGAAGATTTTTTCAGGACCCTACAGCCTTTCACACTGTCCAGCAGACGAATGGCTTTTAAACAGTTTTGAAGTTTTTCTCCGATGTTAGAACCTATGGCCACAAAAGCTCTCAAATCTTTATCCTTTTTATTCTTGTTACCGCTTCTTTTAATCTTTCATCCCTTTGGGTAAGGGAAATTCTTATGTATCCTTCCCCTGGCTCTCCAAATCCATTTCCCGGGGTAACCACAACCCCGGCCTCTTCTAAAAGCTTGGAAGCAAATCCTTCCGAATCATAACCCTCAGGCACTTTTATCCACAGGTAAAAAGTAGCCTTCGGGGGCTTCACTTTAAGACCTATGTTATTTAATGCATCTACAAGGAGATCCCTTCTTTTTCGATATATCTCTACCGTTTTTTTTAGCCAAGATTCATCTAACTGCAACGCTCTAATCGCAGCCACTTGAACCGCTTGGAAAACACCAGAGTCTACATTACTCTTTATTGCCCCCAATGCTGAAACGAGTTCAGAATTTCCCACAGCAAACCCTATTCTCCAACCTGTCATGTTGTATGTTTTGGAAAGAGAGTGAAATTCTATTGCCACATCTTTTGCCCCGTCCACTTCTAAAAAACTCGGAGGAACATATCCGTCGAAACTAATTTCAGTGTATGCTGCATCGTGACACACGATAATCTCGTATCTTTTTGCAAACCTTACCACTTCTTTAAAAAATGTCCTATCTGCTATTGCAGAAGTAGGATTATTGGGATAATTTATGAACATAATCTTTGCCTTCTCTGCGATCTGCTGCGGAATTGAAGAAAGGTCTGGCAAAAAAAGGTTTTTTTCCAAAAGGGGCATAAAAAAAGAGGTTCCCCCAGCAAATATGGTTGCTATGTTGTAGACTGGATACGCAGGGCTTGGCACAAGAACAATGTCCCCTGGGTTTACAAAAGCCAATGGAAAGTGGGCTATCCCTTCTTTGCTTCCTATGAGAGACAAAACTTCATGTTCAGGATCAAGTGAGACCCCAAATCTATCTTTATACCATTTTGCTACCGCTTTTCTAAACTCGATCATTCCGGAATAAGAAGGATACCTGTGATTGTCTGGATCCTGAACAGCCTTTTTCATCTCTTCTACTACCGGCTCTGGTGTGGGAAGATCGGGATCACCTACTCCAAGATCGATAACATCTACCCCCTTAGATATAGCTTCATCCCTTTTTCTGTCCAACTCCTTAAATAAATAAGGTGGAAGTTTTGTAAGCCTCTCTGCTCTTTCAAACATGTTCTTAAACTCCCGCTTTTATTTCAGACCGAGTACATCCTGCATGTCATAAAGACCAGGAGGTTGATCAACTACCCACATAGCCGCCCTAACAGCTCCTCTTGCAAAGCAATCTCTACTGTGGGCTTTATGAACGAACTCTATCCTTTCACCCATACCACCAAATATTACTATATGCTCTCCTGTTATATCACCTGCTCTTACAGCATGGATACCGAGTTCGCTTCTACTTCTCTCGCCAACAATACCTCTTCTTCCATAAACGCCTGTCTGCTCCAAATTGAGTCCTCTTGCCTTAGCAATGATCTGGGCAATCTTTAAAGCTGTTCCACTTGGGGCATCCTTTTTAAAACGATGGTGCAGTTCTACTATCTCTATGTCGTATTCTTCCCCGAGTATTTTACTAAGCTCTTCTACTACCTTAAACATAACATTTACGCCTATGCTCATATTCGGTGACAACACACATCTGACCTTTTTAGCATGTTCTCTTATCTCGTTTAACAACTCATCAGAAAATCCGGTGGTTCCAATTACTATGGAAAGCCCTTTTTCAGCTACTAATTTCACATGCTTATAGGTTGCTTCAGGCACGGTAAAATCTATCAAAACATCGCCTTTGTCTAAGAGATCCGAAACAGAATCCTTTATCTCAACTCCCAGCCTTCCTACACCAGCCACGATCCCCGCATCTTTTCCTACATCGGGATGATCGCCTCTTTCAAATGCACCTACAAGCTGAATGCCTTCGGTATTATTTATTGCTTCAATTATCCTTTTACCCATCCTGCCAGCAGCGCCTGCCACGATTGCTCTTATCATGACCTTTCTCCTATATCAAATTATACTGTTTCAATACAGTCTTTAGCTTCTCCAGATTTGCCTTGCTCATCGGACAAAGTGGAAGCCTAAGCTCTCCTTTTATCTTTCCCATAAGTGAAAGAGCAGTTTTTACGGGAATCGGGTTCGTTTCGTAAAACATCGCTTGGCATAAAGGCAGCAGTTTAAGATACATGTTCTTTGCACCTTCTACATCTCCCTTTTCCCACAGCTTTATCATTTCTGCAGTTTCCTTGGGCACAATGTTTGCTATTACCGAGATAACCCCTTTCCCTCCGATAGAAAGTACGGGCAGGGTAAGAGTATCATCTCCTGAAAGGAGAGTAATTTTATCTCCTGCGAGATTTAAGATCTCTGCCATCTGAACAAGATTGCCAGATGCCTCCTTTATAGCAACAATCTCTTTTAGCTCTGCAAGTCTTGCCACAGTTTGAGGAAGCATATTTACCCCTGTTCTTCCTGGAATGTTGTAAAGAACCTGAGGCAAAGGCACTTCCTTTGCAATAGTGGAAAAATGCAGGTAAAGACCTTCTTGCGTTGGTTTGTTATAATAGGGAACTACCTGAAGCGTCGCGTCTGCTCCTGCCTCCTTTGCAAAAGCGGTAAGCTCGATGGCTTCCTTTGTGTTATTTGCTCCTGCACCAGCAATTACAGGAACCCTCTTGTTCACTGCCTCTACACATATTTTTATTACCCTTTTGTGTTCCTCAAAATCCAAGGTAGCTGACTCTCCTGTTGTTCCACAGGGCACAATCGCACTTGTGCCATTTTCTATTTGAAACTCTATAAGTTCTCTAAATGCCTCTTCATCCACCTTGCCATCTTTAAAAGGAGTAACTATTGCAACTATGGACCCTTTAAACATACACCCCTCCTTTCTTAAATTTACAGTAATGCTTCCTCGTGAAGTGTTCCTTTATATACAATATTCGTGTCTCCCTCAAGCCATATGTCAAAAAACCTATCTTTTTCTCTCCTAAAATATACTCTCAGCACCTCTCCTCCTTTTGTCCTTACATCTACTGGAGAATGATTCCCGTCTCTTAAAGAAGAAATCAAAGCAGATGCAATACTTCCTGTACCACATGCCAAAGTTTCATCTTCTACTCCTCTTTCGTATGTTCTTACCTCTATAAGATTTTCTCCCACTTTTCTCATAAAATTTACATTCGTGCCTTCAGGAGAAAATATGCTGTGGAATCTGATCTTTCTGCCTACTTCCCGAACAGGAACATCTTCCAGATCTTTCACTCTGATTACTACATGTGGAACGCCCGTGTTTATAAAGTCGATGCTCTCCCAATCTAATAGCTTTTCCATTTGGATATCTTTTTTTAAGTCCTTAGGATCAGTAAGCATAACCTTAACCCTTCTTCCTAATACCTCTGCTGCCACAGGTCCTATTGTTGTTTCAAATTTCATCTTTCTGGGCGCTATCTTATTCAAGTACGCAAATCTTGCAGCACAACGACTTCCATTTCCGCACATCTCTGCTTCGCTTCCGTCGGAATTGAAGAATCTCCAAGCAAAATCGCAAGTCTCAGATTTTGTTATAAATATCACCCCGTCTGCTCCCACAGAAATCCTTCTTCTACACACAAGCTTAGAAAAAGAACTCATCTGTTCTTCTTTTATATCCTCATTTCTGTTGTCTATAATGACAAAATCGTTTCCGCTGCCGTTCATCTTCCAAAAGGTTATACTTTTCATCACTCTTTCGAAAAAATTTTTTTAATTTTTTAAACATATATTTTCCTTCTGTTCAACCGAAAAGCGAATTTATTATCCATAAAACATCGCTTAGCATTGACTTTATAACACAAAGAATATAAAAGAAAAAAAAATTCACAAGGAGGTTTTAAATGGAACCTATCGTCATAAAAAACAGACAACAAAGTAAATTACGCATCTCTCCAGAATTTGCTGATATTTGCTTTACATGTGGCACATGTGCCAGTGGCTGCCCTGTTTCAGGTGTAGACGGAATGGATCCAAGAAAGGTGGTAAGGATGGCAGCCCTTGGATTAGACGATGAACTTATAGAATCTCGTTTTCCATGGATTTGTACCATGTGTGGCAGATGTGAGTATGCTTGTCCTCAAGGAGTAGAGATTACAGCCTTAATAAGGCGCATAAGAGGTTTAAGGGACAGGGATAAAGTGCCAGGCCCTATACACAAAGGTGTTGTAATGTGTCTTGAGAAGGGGAATAACCTCGGTATTCCAAAAGATGACTTTCTGTTTCTGTTAGCAGATGTGGGGAAAGAGTTGGAAGAAGAAGGTTTTCCAGGTTTTTATGTGCCCGTGGATAAAAAAGGAGCAAATATACTTGTTACTATCAACTCAAAAGAGCCTTTTGGCGAGCCAGACGACATGAAGTTTTGGTGGAAGATATTTTATTGTGCAAAAGAAGACTGGACAGTGCCTTCTGAAAACTGGGAAGGAGTAAACTGGGGTCTTTTTTCAGGCGATGATGAAGCAATGAAACAGATTGTAGGAAGGATAGTGGAAAACTTAGAAAAACTGGAATGCAAAACATTGCTCTTGCCAGAGTGAGGCCACGCCTATTATGCGACCAGGCTTGGTCTGCAGAAATGGTTTCCAGAAGTATTTAAGAAATACAGAGTCCTGTCAGTTCATGACCTTCTCAAGGAATATATTGAAACCGGAAGAATAAAAATAGATAAATCCGTACACAAAGATCATAAGGTCACTCTTCATGATCCTTGTAACTATGGCCGTAGAAGCTATAAGGCATTTGGACACGGATATTTTGAAGAACCTCGCTGGATAGTCCAACAGTGCTGTGAAAACTTTGTGGAAATGCAGCCTAACAGAATGAATAACTTCTGCTGCGGTGGAGGTGGGGGTGCATGGGCAATGCCTTATGTGGCAGAAAGGGTATTTTACGGAAGAGTAAAAGCAAAACAAATAATGGATACAGGTGCAGATCTTGTGATTGCCCCGTGTCATAACTGTAGAGATCAAATTATGAAATCTCTGGTAAAAGAATACAACTTAGGAGTAGAAGTAAAATATTTATGGGAACTTGTGGCTGATTCTCTTGTAGTAGAGCCATGGAGTGAAGAGGAAGTGAAAAAAGCCCATGAAATGAGGGATGCACAGTTTGAAAGAGACGGGATAGTGTTAGACGAAGAATTCTAAGCAATAGCGGATGTCCGCACGGGCATCCGCCCGTCTTTTAATTTAAAGAAATAATAAGAGGAAAACAGGACTCAAGCAAGGAAAGACTGTAAGCGTTCTTTTTAAGCCAGCGTTTATATTCCCTCGCCAAGCAAGGATCATTAAATATGACAGATTCTCCTAAGAATTTAAGCTCTTCTATAACTCTCCAGTAAAAGTGCATCTTCCTTTCTCCCAATAAAAAAATAAGGACCTTTACAGGTCCTTTATGGAGCTGAGCGGACTTGAACCGCCGACCTCGTGACTGCCAGTCACGCGCTCTCCCAACTGAGCTACAGCCCCATTTTTTATTTACCATACCAGTATGACCGTCTTATGTCAATACCCTCTATGTAGTCGGATGTTTTCTACCTATGATGGCAATGGTATACTTTCTTTGAGAGACACCTTAATTAAGAATTAAAGGGGGGTATTATGGCAAAAGCGAGAGTATACCGACACGATATTCGTTGTCCCCACTGTGGTTCTAACTGGTGTATTAAATATGGTCATGCCAATGGCAAACAAACCTACCGATGCAATGACTGTTTACACCGGTTTACTCCTCAGGCAACCCGACATGCTTATCCGAATCACATTAAACAGGAGGCGATACGGATGTATTGTGAAGGGATGAGT
>CAYMUI010000057.1:0-23755 GCA_964393645.1 uncultured Desulfobacterales bacterium
ATTTTGGAATGTTTTTAAATCTGTTACCACCTCGTATGTATAACGTACATACATTTTTCCTGCTTCATAGTCGTTATTCTTATCCAATTCGATTCCTAAAGCAGCTTTAAGCATTCTGGCGGGCAGATTAAGTCCTACGCCGGTTGCGAAGTATATCCAAGCAGGAAATCTGGGATTTATTTCTATAAGCCATATTTTGTCTTTTGAAACAATACATTCTAATTCGAAACCACCTCTCCAGCGAAATTCTTTGATAAATTTATCCGCTGCTTCAAGAAGCAAATCATTTTTTACCGTGATACCTATCCATATTTTACCCAGAGATGTGATCCAAAGTTTTTTAATAGCCATAAGTCCTAAATTTCCACCTTTTCCATCACCAAGGCCTACCACATTCATTTCTTCTCCATTTACTACTTTTTGAACAAGTACAGGATATCCCCATTCAGCTACAATGTTATGGAAATATTGTATGGCTTCCTGATATGTATATGCTCGATATGCTTTATAAAAAACTCCTTTAACCATTAAAGGAAAACCTATTTCTTCTATTGCTTTTAACATGTCTTCATAAGAATAAACGCTTACTGATGTGGGAAATCCTATTCCTATGCGCTTTGCAACATCTTTAAGTCTTGTTTTTTCTCTCAAATCAAACTGCTGTTTTGTCGGCAGGAATGTTTTTATCCCTAACTGCCGTAGCTGATTTTCTATTTTTATGTACAAGGGAAGTTCTGCATCTAAGGTAGGAATAACAAAATCAAGTCCTACTTTGTTTTTAATGTACAGCAAACGGGCAAGATAGTCCTGTTCCGAGGATGAAGGATAAGGCATCATAAATACCTTATCCACCAGCCAGTCCATATAAATACCCGGCTCCATAGCATCATAAGCAAGACCACATATATACAAATTTAAACTTTTGTCTTCTCTTAAGCTTCTTATCACTCCTATTCCAGGTCCTGGGTTATCTACAGCGTTTATTCCAGATACAGCTACTTTGATCTCGTCCATACTATATAAGCCCGTAATGTCTAAGCTGCTCAAGAAAATCTGTAAGGTCTCTTATAGCCTCTTCTTCACTAACTTCGAAATTTTTTGTCAGAAGTTCGATTATTTCTTTCTCTTTTTTTCCTTCTTTTAATGCATTCAATATGAAAAGACCCGTTTCGTTTGTAGTAAAACTACTTCCTGTTACAGGATCAAATATAAATCCTTCTTCGCTAATCGCGAGACGCTTTAACTGTTCCATCTCAATAATCCTTTTTGGAAGTGATGTGGTAAATCTCTACCGGATTTTTTCAAGTCTGTCAAATAATAGGTAATCTTTACTTATGAAACGGGTGCAAATTCAGGGATGCCAAACACCGGAAGTTTTATCTGTTTGCTTATATCCTTTTCAACTGCAGGGCTTAATATTCTCCAATAATCAGGCTGAGACATGAGTTCCTTCAGCATATTGTGATTTGCGCAGTGGCCTGATCTTTTTACTACAAAACGCCCTATTACTGGCTTGCCCAAGGTGGCAATGTCTCCTATAAAGTCTAATATCTTGTGTCTTACACATTCATCCTCAAATCTTAAGCCCTCAGGATTTAACACTCTAAACTTGTCAAATACCACGGCATTGTCCAAAGATCCGCCTTTTGCATATCCTTTCTTTTTAAGTGCATCCACTTCGTGTAGAAAACCAAATGTTCTTGCTCTGCTTATCTCTTTTATAAATCTTTTGGTAGAAAACCTAAATTCATAACTTTGGTTTCTCACATATGGGTGATCAAATTCTATCGTGTACTCTATCTTTAATTCCTTTGAAGGATACGCCAAAATTAAAGAATCGTTGTGTTCGAATTCAAAAAATTTCTTTATAATGAGGAAATTCTTAAATCCATCTTGAACCAAGATTCCTGCATCTGTCTGGATTAAAAATACAAACGGAGCTGCACTTCCATCCATGGCTGGCACTTCAGGAGCGTCTATCTCTATTATAGCATTATCTATCCCACACCCATAAAGTGCGGCCAGCAGGTGTTCTACTGTTTGGACTTTATACCCATTATATACCAGATTGGTAGCCCGTTCTGGGTCTGCTACATTTTTAAATGATACGGGGATTTCAGGCTGCCCAGGAATATCTTTTCTTACAAATATTATCCCGGTATTTACAGGAGCAGGTTTTATTTTCATATTTACTTTTTTACCCGTGTGAAGTCCTATTCCAACACACGAGGTTTCTCTTCTTAGGGTACGTTGTTTTAACTCCATCTTTTCCTCCTCAGGATAAATCCCCTCTTAATATAAGCAATTTTTGTGCCTTAGGTTAGGGGATGTTTTTTAAAGACCTTTTTAGTTTTAAGTCCAAAAAAGTGTGTAGAAAAGTACACACTTGCGTATATAAAAGTACACACAATTGGCTTCTAAAAAGCAAATTGAATTTTGGGTGTCTAAGGGTTAATATATTTTCGCAATGGTGGTTCTGATTCTATATTTATGCATAAGTTTGCTTTTGTGTTTTCCAAGGTATAAATATGACATAAACAGTCCTTCAGGCGCTCTCAAACTTATTCGTATTAATTATCCTATATTTTTTGATGACCTGAGCTACAAGGATTTGGATAAGGCTATAACGAGAAACTTGGGATTTCTTTCTCGTTTAAATCCTGCTCTAAGGTTTAGATATGGAAGAAAAAGTGTGTCAGTTAAGCAGGTTATACTGACTCAGAAGCTACTTTTAGAAGTTATAAAAAAGAAACCAAGCTTAGACGAACTGAACAGATTTATTATGGATAACTTTGAAGTTTACAAAGCAGCAGGGATGAAAGGCTCTGGAAAAGTTCTTTTTACAGGATATTTTGAGCCGATATTTTTGGCCAGTCCGAAAAAGGATGATGTTTACAAATATCCCATTTACAGAAGGCCAAAGGATCTCGTGGTTATTGATCTTTCTCCTTTCGGAAGAAGGTTTAAAGGGGTAAGGATAATAGCCCGGATAAATGGCAAGAAGGTTCTTCCTTATTATTCCAGAGAACAGATCGAGTTAAAAAAGATACTTGAGGACAGAAATTTAGAAATAGCGTATCTTAAAAGCTTTATAGATGTGCTTTTTTTACAAATCCAGGGCTCTGGAAAACTCAGGTTTCCAGATGGTAGAGTTATAAATGTAGGCTATAGCATTTCAAATGGCAGACCTTACCGGAGCATAGGAAGATATTTGATAGAGCAAGGGTATATAAAAAAAGATCAACTGAGTATGCACAAGATAAGGGAATTTTTAGAAAAGCATCCTGAACTGTGGCCTGAGCTGTGCAGGTATAATCCATCTTATGTGTTCTTTTCTCTGAGAAAAGACGGCCCTTTTGGAAATATAAAGGTACTGCTTACTCCTCAAAGATCTATAGCTACAGATTACAGATTGTTCCCAAAAGGAGCGCTTGCATTTATCAGAACTAAAAAGCCGATCTTAGATAAGAACGGAAAGATAGTTAGATGGGAAAGGTTTTGTAGATTTGTGCTGAATCAGGACACAGGCGGTGCCATAAGAGGAGCGGGCAGAGTAGATATTTACTTTGGAACAGGAGAAAAGGCCGGAATAATGGCTGGAAGCATGAAACAGACAGGAGATCTTTACATTCTCGTCAAAAGATCGCCGGATGAAAAAGAGCTGTATTTAATAAGGAAACTTAGAGAAATCTGCTATCTTCTTAAAAAGCGTCTGTACATGTTGAACCAATCCTATCCTGTTTCTCCTTAGCTTGTCATCTTTTGTTAGTATTTCCACATTATCAAAGAGTTCATCCACAGGCTCTTTTATAAGAAGAAGAAACTCGATTGCCTTCATAAGGTCTCGATTTTTTATGGAACTTTCGATTTTCTCTTTCAAGTCTGAGTAAGTCTTCCAGAGCTTTTGTTCCTGAGAGGTTGTGAAAATAGATTCGTCTACTTGATATCTTTCTTTATGTTTTTTCAAGATATTGTTTATTCTTTTGGCAGTCAGAACCAGTTCTTGGAACTTATCACTCGATTTCAGTATAAATTCCTGCAACTGCCTTATTCTGTCTCTTAAAAAGGCGATTTGATCAAAAGACACAGCAATTACCGCATCCACTGTTTCTAAAGGGATACCCTCAGCCTTTCTCATAAACCTGTACCGATCTTTGAAAAAAGATATAACCTCTTCTTTTACTTGTTGTGTTTCTGACTTAAGTTTTATTTTTCTTCTGATAATTTCAATGGCCTTTTCTATAAGAGCGTTTAAAGAGACTTCCCATCCTTTTTCTTCTAATATCCTTATAACAGCAATTGCGTGTCTTCTTAAACCAATGGGATCAGCACTTCCGGTAGGTTTTATTCCTATGCCAAAATAGGCACATATGGTATCTACACGGTCTGCAACTCCCACAATCGCTGCCACAGGTAGGTCTGGAACCTTTTCTGATGATCCAACAGGCAGATAGTGTTCATATATTGCATCGCATATGTGAGGCGGATATCCTTCAAGTTTTGCATATTCCTTTCCCATTATCCCTTGAAGATCCGGAAACTCTGATACCATAAGAGTAGTGAGATCGCATTTACACAGTCTGCACACCAGATTTGTGTCTTTTTTTAGCTCTGGAGCTATGAGATCACATATATACTCTGCAAGTTCTGTAAATCTTTCCACTTTGTCATATGAGGTGCCGAGTTGAGCGTGATAAATAATGTTTTTCAGATCTTCGAGTCTGTTTAAAAGAGGGGTTTTTTGGTCTTCTTTAAAAAAGAATTCTGCATCTGCGAGTCTTGCCTTTAACACCCTCTCGTGACCTTTTCTTACCAATTCTGGATCTTTTGGAATCGTGTTATTTATAGCTACAAAGTTGGGCATCAACTTATCAGTTTGCTTTTCATATATTGGAAAATATCTCTGGTGCTCTTTCATCGGGGTGATGATAACAGGCTTTGGAAGAGTTAAAAATCTCTCTTCAAAGCTACCACAAACAGGAAATGGATATTCTACGAGGTTGCTAACAGAATTTAGAAGTTCTTTGTCCTGTTCAGGAACACCTCCTATTTTTTCTGCTTCTTTTTTTACTCCCTCCCAAACCATGCGCTTTCTTTCTTCGGGGTCAACTATGACATACGCTTCTTTTACCTTGCTCAGGTAATCCTTAGTCCCGTTAATCTTTATTTGATAAGGAGCCATAAAACGATGACCAAAAGTAATGTTTCCGCTTTTTACTCCTGCTATTTCAAAAGGCACTACTTTCCCGTCCAAAAGGCACAAAATCCAGTGTATAGGTCTTACGAAAGAAAATTTTATGTCTGCCCATCTCATACTTTTTGGCCAAGATATGTGTGATATAAGTTTTGGTATTTCCCTTTTTAACACATCGTAGGTAGCTGCTCCGTGCACGGTCCGTTTTACAAAAAGATATTCTCCTTTTGGAGTGTTTATAATCTGGATGTCCTCTACTTTTATGTTATTTTTTTTGGCAAAAGCTATTGCCGCTTTTGTAGGATTTCCGTCTTTATCAAAAGAGACGCTTTTCGGAGGCCCTTTTATTTCCTGAATCACATCTTTTTGTTTCTCAGCTATATCTTCTACTATAAGAACAAGTCTTCTGGGTGTTCCGTAAGCCTTTATATCACCGTAAAGAATCCTTTCTTTTTGAAGCATCTGCTTGGCTAATTCTTTTAGCTGAGTAATTCCTCCCAGGATATAATCTGACGGTATTTCCTCTGTGCCTATTTCTAAGATAAAGTCCATTTTTTACTCCTTTTTGAGAAGTGGAAAACCCATCTTTTCTCTTTGTCTTAGATAATTCTGAGATGCAATTTTGGCCAGATTTCTTATTCTTTCTATATAGTGGGTTCTTTCGTTAACGCTTATCGCTCCTCTTGCATCCAAGATGTTAAATATGTGAGAGCATTTTAGACAGTAATCATATGCAGGAAGAACCAGTTCTTTTTCTGAAAGTCTCTTGGATTCTTTCTCATACATGTCAAATAATCTTAGAAGCATGTCCACATCTGCAAGTTCAAAGTTATATACAGACAATTCCCATTCTCCCTTTTTGTGAATGTCTCCATATGTGACTTTTTCATTCCACATGAGATCAAAGACATTTTCTTTTTCTTGAATATACATCGCTATTCTTTCCAGACCATAAGTGATTTCTACTGAAATAGGATCGAGCCTGAGGCTGCCTGCCTGCTGAAAATATGTAAACTGGGTTATCTCCATGCCATCTAACCAGACTTCCCAACCAAGACCAGAAGCTCCGAGAGTTGGGGATTCCCAGTCATCTTCTACAAATCTTATGTCATGTTCCAGTGGGTCTATTCCTATACTTTTGAGACTGTCCAAGTATATTTCCTGTATATCTAAAGGAGAAGGCTTGATTATAACCTGATACTGATAGTAGTGTCCCAGTCTATTTGGATTCTCACCGTACCTTCCGTCTGTGGGTCTTCTGCACGGCTGAACATAAGCAACAGACCAAGGCTCCGGACCTAATACCCTTAACAAGGTGGCAGGATGAAAAGTGCCAGCTCCTACCTCTATATCATAGGGCTGTTGAATAACACAGCCTCTTGATGCCCAGAACCTTTCCAGAGCCATTATTAAATCTTGAAAGTACATATTTCCTCCTACGCTGCTTTTTTTCTTTTTCCCATAAGGTAATCTACAGCTTTTTCAAGTCCTTCCAGTGTGAGTTCGAACATGGGAAATATTTTTCTTATCACATTTATGGTGTACACATACGGCCATTGGCTTGCGTCTTTTGGGTTCAGCCATACAGAATAGGGGAATATTTGAGCGATGAATTGAAGCCTTTGGTAGCTTGGGATAGTGCTTCTTTCTTCTACATGAATCGATCCTTCAGTTGCCGTAAGTTCATACGGCGCCATACTGGCATCTCCTACTATGATAAATCTGGTTTCAGGATCAAATTTTACCAGCTCTTCTACTTTAAAAGGTTTTTTCCTTCTGGGAGGATCTTCCCATAAGTAGTCATAAATGGTGTTATGAAAGTAAAATACCTTGAGATCTTTAAATTGAGCTCTTGCATAATTAAAAAGTGTCTGTACTACTGGCACATAAGGTTCCATAGACCAGCCACCATTATCGATGGCAAGGATCACCTTTAACCTATCTTTAAGGCTTCTGTCAAAAACAATTTCTATTTCGCCGCCATTTTTTACTGTTTGATATATGCTTTCTCTGACATTCACAACATCTTTCGGGCCAACAGGAACGAGGTGTTTTAGTTTCTTAAGAGCTTCTCCAATTTGAGATTGAGTAAGAGGCCCTTGCTGAGAATAATCCCTATATCTTCTGTCCAGAGCAACTTTTATAGCTGACCTGTTACGAGACACTCCTCCTACTCTCATTCCTCCTGGGTGGTATCCAGAATGACCAACTGGTGAAGTTCCTTTGGTACCTATCCACTTGTTTCCCCCGTGATGAGCTTCTGTTTGTTCTTTAAGTCTTTCTATAAAGTACTGAACAAGTTCCTCAGGACTCATTTTTTTTATTTCTGTTTCATCTAATCCCAATATTTGTGCCAGTTCTTCTGGTTCTTTTAACCACTCATCCAAAAGGGTCTTTATAAGCTCTTTTAGTTCCGCATCATCGGGTTCGCTAAGTTCTGCACCTTGAAAGTAGTGAGCAAAAGCCTGATCATATAGATCAAAGTATCTCTCGCTTTTTACAAGAATTGCTCTTGCTGTGATATAAAAGTCGTGTAAAGAATTAACAAGTCCCATACTTAAAGCTTTTTGTAACTGAAGAAAGGATGTGGGAGTAACAGGAATTCCAACTTGTCTTAGCAGGTAAAAAAAATTGGTAAACATTATCTAAACCACCTCTCTTTTATGCTTCCTCTTATTCCCTTAGTTCTTCCCACATATTCCTTTGCCAAAAATAGATCCGGACTTTTTTTGAATAGAACCCCCAAGTAAGGCACTTCCCCTTTTATGAGGTCTTTTACATCAAAATCTGGATCTGCTCTAAGCGCCCTTATCCAATTTATGAGTTCTCTGGTAGCAGGTTTTTTTTCTATTCCGTTTATATTTCTGAGTTCATAAAAAACCCTTATAGCATTTTCTAATAGATCTTTCGTAATGTCAGGAAAATGGACTTTCACAATCTGCCGCATCATGTCAGGTTCAGGAAATGGAATGTGATGAAATATACATCTTCCAAGAAATGGATCAGATAGATCTCTTTTTGCATTTGAGGTAATTATGACGATAGGCCGATGTTTGGCTTTAATGGTTTTATCTATTTCTATAATGTCAAATTGCATCTGATCTAATACATCCAGCATATCATCTTGAAAGTCAGAGTCTGCCTTGTCTATTTCGTCAATAAGAAGAACCACCTTTTCATCCGAGACAAACGCCTGACCTATCTTTCCCATCCTTATGTAGTCTTCTATCTTGCTTACATCTCTTTTTGAGTCTCCAAATCTGGCATCGTTTAGTCTTGTAAGTGTGTCATATTGATATAATGCGTCTATAAGCTTCATGCTTGATTTAACATTTAATACTATCAGAGGCATGTTTAAAGCCTCTGCGATAGCATGAGCAAGCATGGTTTTTCCTGTACCGGGTTCTCCTTTAAGGAGAAGTGGCATCTCGAGAGCAATAGCAATGTTTACGACCTTTGCCAGTTCTTCATCTAATACGTATTTAGATGCTCCGGTAAATTTCTTTATCATCTTCTCACCCCTTCTGTTTTGTTGGGATTAGATTAATTATTTTTTTGAATAGGTCAAGTATTTGTCAGAAACCAGTTTATTGTTCGTTCTATTTTGGAAGTAACAGAGTGCTGTTAGACTTGACATAAGCTGCTATTTCGTATTACTTGGGTATTGAGTAGAAAAAGGAGGGAGTTATAGATGAACTTGGAGATGCTTATAAAAAAAGGTGCTGAAATGATAAGGAATGCAAAGAGTATTCTCGTATTTACTGGGGCAGGAATAAGCACAGAATCTGGAATACCCGATTTTAGAAGTCCTGGCGGTATATGGAGTAAATACGATCCGTCAGATTTTTATTTCCAAAGGATCATCTCTGATGAAAAGGCAAGAGAGAAGTACTGGAAGATGAGCAGTGAATACTGGGAAGGAATGAGGGATGCAAAACCAAATAGAGGCCACATAGCCATAAAAAAATTAGAAGATGCGGGAAAATTGTTGGCTGTAGTCACTCAAAATATAGACAGGTTACATCACAAAGCTGGAAATTCTCCTGAGAAGATAATAGAACTTCATGGTACAGCTTTTTCCGTTTCCTGCCTTAGTTGTGGAAAAAAATATGACAGAGATGAGATAGAAAAGAGGATTAAAGAAGAAGGGATAAAAGTGCCCTATTGTGATGAGTGTGGAGGGATTCTAAAGCCAGACACCATTTCATTTGGGCAGGCATTGCCCCAGGACAAACTTAATCTTGCATTTGAATATGCTTCTGTATGCGATTTGTGTATTGTTTTAGGGTCTTCGCTTGTGGTTTATCCTGCTGCATCTGTTCCCAGTCATGCTGTTCAACACGGAGCAAAACTAATAATAGTAAATAGAGATCCCACTCCTTTTGACAAAGATGCTCATCTCGTAATACATGAGTCTATTTCAAAGGCATTTGGAGATATGGTAGATTTAGCACTAAAGGAGGCGGGCAGTTATGCTTAAGGTTGGATTTGTTGGATGGAGAGGTATGGTGGGTTCTGTTCTTATGCAGAGAATGAAAGATGAGAATGACTTTGACGGCTTTGAAGCGATATTTTTCTCTACATCTAATGTGGGCGGGAAAGGTCCGGATATAGGTTTTGAAATACCACCTCTTCAAGATGCATATGATATAGGCTTGTTAAGTTCCTTAGATATAATAGTTACATGTCAAGGAAGTGATTACACAAAAAAGGTCTATCCCAAGCTCAGGGAAAAAGGTTGGAAGGGCTATTGGATAGATTCATCCTCTGCTTTAAGAATGGAGCAAGACAGCATCATTGTTCTCGATCCGGTAAACAGAGAAGTGATAGACAAAGGTCTTTCATCAGGAATCAAGACATATGTAGGCGGAAACTGTACAGTAAGTCTTATGCTTATGGCACTTTGTGGTCTTTTTAAAGAAGGGCTTGTTGAATGGATATCTTCCATGACCTACCAGGCAGCATCCGGTGCAGGGGCAAAGCATATGATCGAACTTGTAAAACAGATGATATTTGTGTCTAAGGCATGTGAAGAATTATTAAGAAGAAGTCCTGCTGTTGCAGCTATTGAACTGGACAGGGTGCTTACAGAAAGATTGAGAAGCCAAGAAATTCCGTGTGAAAATTTTGAAGTTCCTCTCGTAGCAAGCCTTATTCCTTGGATCGATGTTCCTGTAGAGCAAGGTCAAACCAGAGAGGAATGGAAGGGATTTGTAGAGACAAACAAAATACTTCAAACAAAGGAGCCCATTCCAGTAGATGGGATATGTGTTAGAGTTGGTTCTATGAGATGTCACAGTCAGGCTTTTACTATAAAGCTAAAAAAAGATGTGTCCTTAAAAGAGATTGAAGAAATAATAAGATCAGGAAATGAATGGATCAGATTTATACCAAATGAAAGAGAGGCTACTGTAAGAAATCTTACCCCTGCTGCTATTAGTGGAAAGTTGGATATAGCTGTTGGGAGAGTAAGAAAAATGAAAATGGGAGAAAAATTTCTTGCTGCTTTTACTGTTGGTGATCAGCTTCTTTGGGGAGCAGCAGAACCTATAAGAAGAATACTAAACATTATCATAGGGAAATAAAATGGAAAAAAAGACGTATGGTCCATTTGACGAGGGCGTTATTCCAATCCACTCCATTGACATACCAATTCAAGATCCTTCTAATCCTGAAGAATTGAAGATACTAAATTTGCCGGTTCATTCCCAATCCGGGGATGTGATTTGTGTATTGGTGCCTGCAAAACATATAACTGTTATTCAAGCCATAGCTACAGACAACAAGATTTCTGAAATCAGGTTCTACTCGGATACTTCTCTTTTTATTGGGGAAGGGATCATCCAGTCTGTTTCAAGAATAAAAAGTGGCCCAGAGAAAGGAAACTATCTTATAGAGATGCAGGTCAAATAAAGATCTTTGCGTCAACTATCCAGGTTCCTTCTTGATTTAGGATTATAGGATTTAAGTCTATCTCTTTTATTTCGGAAAAGGTTGCACAAAGGCTGGATATGGCTATCATTATGTCCACAAATTCTTTTATATGCTCTTGCGAAATTGTTTTTCCTATTTTTGTCTTTTTAAAAGTATAGATTGCTTGGCTTCTACTAAATGGTATCATCAAAGGCTCTATGTCTTTATACACTTCCACATCTGAGCCACCCTTGCCTATTAACATTATAGGCCCGAATCTTTTGTCTCTTTTTACTCCAAGAAAAAGTTCTACCCCGCTTTCTACCATCTCTTGGATGAGTATACTTCTGATGTCTTCTTTCTTTATCCGGGAAGCTATCTCTTCTGCTGCCTTTTTTAAAGAGATACCATCCATGATTCCAAGACTCATCAGCCCTTCTTTTTTCTTGTGAAGACCATACCTTGTTTCAAATTTTATGCATACGGGTGGACTGAGATGCTCAAATACTTTGTTTTCTTCTATAGCTAAGCTTTTGAAAATCAAACTTTTTGGTATCCTGAGAGAAAGGATTTCTAAAATAGAAAATGTCTCAGAGAAGATATAACTAAGCCCCTGTCTGCGAGTTTCTTTAAAGATATCTTTGATCTTGATTTTGTCTTTTTCCTTTATTTCTAAAAGCTCTATTTGACCTTCACTTATTATTTTTCTTTCTTCCTGATTTTTCATGCACATATCAAGAGCCTTAAATGCCCTTTCTGGATTGGCAAACACAGCAACAGGGGCATCTGAGGTGAGAGCTTTTACTTCTTCTTCCCGATAGTCTCCTATTACCCACGAAATAACAGGCTTTTTTACAGACCTTTCTTTTACAAAAGAGCTTATTGTTTTTAGGGTGGGAGCTCCATTTATACAGAAGATAATATCTACATTTTCATCTTTTGTCATAACCTCCAGTGCCTTTGTATAAACCTGTCTATATCCATGTCTAAATGTTGCAGACATTATATCCAACGGGTTGGAAGGTTCATAATATTCAGGATAAACTTTTTTTATCTCGTTTAGAGATCTTTCAGAAAGATTTGCCACGGAAAATCCGTTTTCATCTACGGTATCTATACAAATAATCCCTGCTCCTCCTGATGGTGTAATTATTCCCACATTTCTTTTACTTGGAATGTTTATTTTTGACAGAAGGTAAACCACATCTTCCAGCTCTTGAGTACTTTTTACCAAGATAATACCTGAACTGGAAAAAAAAGCTTTATAAAACATATAATCTGCCGCAATAGAACCAGAATGGGACATAATAGCTTTTTTTGCCTTTTCGTATTTACCCGATTTAAATATTACTATTGGTTTTTTTAGACCCTTTTTTCTTATCGTATTCAAAAAAGAGTTCGGATCTTTCAGCTCTTCTATGTGAAGAGCAATAATTTCTATTTCAGGATCATCCAACAGTTCTGAAACAAGCTCAGAAAAACCTATGTCGCACCCATTTCCAATGTCTATAGCCTTACCGATGTGTAGATTGGAAAACCCTTGCACAAAAAGTCCTGATTGTCCCACAAATGCAACCGGTGCTTTTTTAGAAGAAACCTTTACAAAAGAAGTGGTGAACAAAGAGTAGTGATTTACCACCCCCATTGAATTTGGGCCAAGAACCCGTATTCCTGTATTTTTACAGACTTCTGTTAGTTCTTCCTGCAATTGTTTCCCTTTACTGTCTGCCTCTGCAAATCCGTCGCTTATTATAACTGCTGTTGTTATTCCTTTTTTTGCACATTCTCTGAGAATCTCAGGAACAAGCTCTCTTCTAACCATTATTACAGCTAATTCCGGAATTTCAGGTATATCCTGAACTGTCCGATAGCATTCAAATCCCAATATAACATTGGCATTAGGATTAACCGGATAAATCTTTCCTTTGTATCCAAAGTCTAAAAGCACCTGAAGTGGATTTAAAGCCCCTTTTCCTGTTTTTTTACTGACTCCAATTAGTGCTACTGAAGAAGGTGAAGTAAGTTTCCTTAACAGACTCATCATTCCTCTTCTGGTTCAAGCCTTATTATTTTTGCTACTTTTCTTTCCAGCTTTTCCACTTCTTTTACTATGATATCCACATATTCTTTATTTGGATCATCTTTCGAAAGCCTTTTGCTCAATCTCCTTGCAAATCCTCCTATTACTGTGAGGGAATTCCTTAATTCATGAGCAACTCTGTTTGCCATTTTTCCCATAGCAGCATGTCTTTCTGCTTCGAGCAATTTTTTGTGTGTCTCTTCTAATTGCTTGGTTCTTTCTTTGACCTTTTTTTCGAGTTCCTTCTGGGAGTTATATATTTCTTCATAAAGCTGGGACATCTTAATAGCTATTCCTATTTCATTGGCAATGATGTATATAGCATCACTGTATCTCACATGGAAGTAGTTCTTTCTTTTAGAAGCCGTGATAAGAACTCCTATTACTTTTTCTTCTACCATAATAGGAGTTAAAGCAAAGGATTTCATGGTTTCAGGAACAAGCAGTTTTTCTCGCTCTTTTTGGCTCATTTTATTTTCTATGTCATTTACAATTACTATTTTTTTTGTCTCCAAGCATTTTTTTGTGTGTAGATCCAATGTCTTCTTTTCTATATCTTTGAGAAAGTCCTCTTTTAATCCAACGCAGCTTTTCACTTTTATACAGTCATTGGTATCTAAAAGCATGATAGCGCATAAATCAAACTTGTATTCTCTCGTAAGCAGAGTTATGATCCCGTTTAAGACCTCTTTTAGGTGAAGATAAGAAGATAAAAGCCGCGTTATTTCAAATAGAATTCTTAATTTTTGTCTGCTTTCCTTGTATCTTTTTTCTAATTCTTCAATCTGTCTTAAAAGATCTGAACCTTTCATGAAATATTTCTAATATCCCATTCCAGCCAAAGTCAATAAAAAATAAAAGGGAGGATTAACGGCTTGCGTTAACCCTCCCTTTCTCAAAAGGCGGCAACCGGATTCGAACCGGTGAATAGCGGTTTTGCAGACCGCTGCCTTAACCACTTGGCTATGCCGCCTTATAAGAGAGCGGGAAACGGGACTTGAACCCGCGACCACCACGTTGGCAACGTGGTGCTCTACCACCTGAGCTATTCCCGCATTCATTTTTTATTTTACAACCAATTTATTATTTGTCAAACAAAATTTGATAGGATATCATGCCATAAAAACTTAGAAGTAGAAGGTTTATTGATGGCTAAGGGGTTGATGATACTGGGAACCGGCAGTGATGTGGGAAAGTCTATTACCGTTACCGCAATATGCAGAATACTGAGAAATAGAGGCATAAAGGTGGCTCCTTTTAAAGCTCAAAATATGTCTAACAACTCTTTTATTACTGTGGAAGGCGGAGAAATAGGAAGAGCACAGGTGGTTCAGGCAGAAGCTGCTGGCATTTTGCCTTCTGTTCATATGAATCCCGTATTACTTAAGCCCTCTAACAATAATACCTCTCAGGTGATTGTTCAAGGAAAAGTGGTAGGTAATATAGATTCAAGGACATATCATTTAATAAAGCCAGAATTAAAAAGAGCAATATTGGATTCTTACAATAAACTTGCCAGTCAGTATGATGTGATTGTAATGGAAGGAGCTGGAAGCTGTTGTGAGATGAATATAAAAAAACACGATATAGTAAATTTTCCTTTGGCAAAAGAGCTTAAAGTAAAATGTGTAATTGTAGGAGATATTGATAGAGGAGGTATATTTGCTCAACTTATAGGTACATACTACCTTATGGATCAAGAAGAAAAAGATCTCACAAAAGGTTTTTTGATAAACAAATTCAGAGGAGATCCGTCTCTTTTTAAAAGTGGAATTGAATACATAGAAAGAAGCACCTCTATCCCTGTGCTCGGACTTATTCCTTATGTAGAAGATCTTCGCATAGATCCAGAGGATTCTGTGATAATACAGAAGGAGAGATTAAAAAAACAAGTAACACTGCCACAAAAGATAAACATAGCTGTTGTTAGACTTCCATCAATATCAAATTTTACAGATCTGCAGATCTTGTCTATGGAAAAAGATGTAATAGTGAATTACCTTTTTAGTCCAGATGAACTTACTCCTATGTATGATTGTTTAATTATTCCCGGCACCAAGAACGCTATGGAAGACTGCTTGTGGATAAAAAATACAGGTTGGTCAGAAAAGGTCAGACAATTTGCAGAAGATGGAAAAATTGTATTAGGTATATGTGGTGGTTTCCAGATACTCGGCATAAGAATAAAGGACCCTTATGGTATAGAATCCAAAAGAGGTGAGGTGGAAGGGATTGGTTTGCTTCCTGTTGAAACAGTGCTCTTTTCAGAGAAGGTGCTCAGAAAAGTTAAAGGTAGATGTTTGGTAAATGACAAAAATGTTGAGGGATACGAAATACATATGGGAAGAACGGTTTCGATACACAAAAAAGGGACGCCATTTTTAGAACTTGCATTAGGTGGAAGAGTTTGGAAGGATGGCTGGGTAAATGAAAGAGGAAATGTAATGGGCACATACCTACATGGTATAATGGATTCGGATGAGTTTAGAGAAGATTTCTTAAACAAGATCAGAATTAAAAAAGGTTTAGCGCCTAAGAAGTCTGAACCGGTGGCTTTATCTCGTTTTAAAGAGTACGACCGGCTTGCCCAACATTTTGAACGCTATTGTGACATAGAAAGGCTTATCAAAATCATTGAGGATGAATAATGAAGATAAGATGTCCTAAGTTAGGTCATGAAGTAGACTTTTCGTATTGCAGAAGAGAAAACAACGGTCTTCCGTGCACAAGAACTATTTTGTGTTGGAGTAGTTACTTTGATGTAGAGTCTTTTTTAAGAAACGAGCTTTCCGAGGAAGAGTGGAACAAGGTTTTTGAAAGTCCTTTAAAACCAAAGATTATTACTTTATTAGAGTTAATAGAAAAGGCAAAAAAGACTAAAGATAAGTGACCTCTAATGGCTCGTTTTCTACAAGGTTCCATACTCCACATGGACAAACGCAGGCACAGAATCCACAGCCTATACATCTGTCGTCATCCACTATTAGTTCAAACTCTCCGTTTTCTTTTTCAACTCTGGAAATAGCTGCTTGAGGACATACGGTAATGCATATTCCACAATCCCTACATTGCCCACACGAGGCACAATTTTCTGCACAATCTTGAAGACTATCAAATCTGATTTTTCTCGGATCAAAATACTCCAATTTTACCCTTTCATAGGGAATTGGCTCTTTCTTTTCTATCTTAGGAGTTTCGCCCCTGAGTAAAGCATCGATCGCTATTGCAGCTATTCTACCAGCGCCGATAGCATCTGTTAACAGGCCTAATTTTACCACATCTCCTACGGCAAATATCTTGGGATCAGAAGTCTGATAATATTCATTTACCTTGACAAAACCTTTTTCTGTTTGCACGCTTTCAGGTATGATAGATCCATCTGGCATGTCTCCAATAGATATGATCACCATATCAGCAGGCAAGAGCTCTCCTGTATCTAACACGACCCCCTTTTCAGTGATTTCTTTTGTAAAACATGGCCATCTAAATTTGGCTCCTACCGCTTCTGCCGCTTCTCTTTCCTTTCCAAAGGAAAGAGGTTCCTGAATGTCTATAAGAGTTATATCTTTGGCTCCGAGTCTGTGAGCTTCTGTAGCAGCATCACAACCCACATTCCCTGCACCTATTATAACTACTTTTTCAGGGACTTTTATGGCATTTTCTTTGCTCTTTCTCAGAAACTCAAGAGCTGGCACAAGCCTTTCTTTTCCAGGAACAGGCAATATCCTTGGTTTTTGGGCTCCTATGGCGAGAACCACAAAATCATATTCCTGTTTTAACCTCTCTATGTCTTCTTTTGTCAGGTTTTTACCTAAGTGTACATACGGGATTACCTTTCTCATTCTATCCAATTCCTTCTCCAGCACCTCTTTCGGCAGTCTTGAAAACGGAATCACAGAAGACATCTTTCCACCCAAGACCTTCTCTTTATCAAAAATTACTGGTGTGTGACCTTTCATTCTCAGTTGCCATGCTACGGATATTCCCGCAGGTCCTCCCCCTATGATCGCAATCTTTTTGTCTCCCATAGGTGGAAGCTCTGGCAGTCTTGCGTCTATGCTTTTTTTTCCGAGAATTTTCACATCTACTGGGGGCATATTTTGAGTTTTCTTTGTACACGCATCCATACACAGGTTAGGACACAAGTATCCACATACAGTAGCAGGAAACGGGGAATAGGCCAACGCAAGGTCTATTCCTTCATCTATCTGTCCCTCTCTTATTAGCTGCCATCTTAGGTGTACAGGCATTCCGGTTGGACAGTTTGCCTGACACGGAGGAAGATATTTTTTATTCTCCCAAACAGGGACATATCTTCTGTAAATTCCTGTAGCAATAACAGGTATTGGTTCGGGGTCTATCTTTATGAGGTCTCCCACAAGCCCCCCTTCTCCTAATTCTTTTTCCCACACTTCCATTCTAAAAGAATGCATAGACCTTCGAGGCTGAGGGGCTCTTTCCATGGGTGTTTTTGCAACCAAAAGTTGCCATTCTTCTCTTTTTGCTAATTCGGGAAATAGTTCTTCTTTCCTTATTTTTTGTAAAAAGATCTTCAGGTTTTCTAAAAGCCAGTTCCAGTCTTGATCTTCAATCGGAACAAGCTTTGCGTCATGTTGGCTAAAACCTTTGTGAGGGCCTCTAAAAAATATTTTTCCACCAACCATTCCAACACATGGTCTATAGCCCAGAACATTTTCTGGATCCTGAGGATTATAACCACATATGACAGCGATGCCTCCTGCCATAAATTCTGCAAAGTAATCCCCCACACATCCTAACACCCAAAGCTCTGGAGGATCAAATTTAGGATTTCTTTTGGTCATTGTCATGCCCCTGGCACCTATGTTTCCTGCGATATAGATTTTTCCCTGAGCCATTGCATTTGCTACGCCATTAGTAGCATTGCCGTGAACGATAATTTCGGCTCCTGCATTTAGCCACCCCACATCATCTGAGGCTGGACCCATAACTTCTATCAAAGTGTTTGGAAAACCCATTGATCCGAGTCTTTGGCCAGGGGTCCCTTTTACCCTAACATAAACCTTTTCATCTCCAGCCTTCCATAGCCTACCACCTATTCCATGCTGTCCAAATGCTTCTACCTCTATGAACCTATAGCCTTTACTTACCGCTTCTTGTATTCTTTCTTCTAAAATACGAGAGTCTACTCTTTTGCCGTTTTCTATACCTTTTATTACACAAAACTTATCTTTTTTTATGTCTTCTAAGTTCATCTTGATCCCTACACCACATATTTTATTTGCAGACGGTCTGCTGCGTCTTTATCATCTATACCCAGAGCGTCAGACATTCCTATTGGAAGAGATGTGGATCTCCCGAGGGGAGCTACAATCTTTTTTAACTCAGTATCAAAACTTAGAAATACATCTACCACCCGTTCTGCCACCTTTTCTGGATCGAGTCTTCTATAAAGCCGTGGATCTTGACTTGTAATTCCTTTCGGACAGTTACCTATGTTGCATATGTTACATCTATCACTTTCTGAACCCACACATCCTGCAGCCGCTTGCATTATGTATTTCCCTATCTGCACAGCACTTGCTCCAAGCATGATAAGTGCTGCGGCATTGGCAGCAAGATTGCCCTTTTTCCCCACTCCACCTGCTCCTATTATTGGGATTTCGTTTTGCATACCTACTTTAACTAAGTTGAGATAAGCATCTCTGACATTGCTGGCTATAGGGTGACCCATATGATCCATAGAGACATTATAAGCTGCTCCAGTGCCTCCGTCTTCACCGTCAATAGCTAAAGCAGCTGCATACGGATTTCTGGTCAGATTATTTAAAACGGCCAGTGCTGTAGAAGTTCCGGAAATCTTGGGATATACAGGAACTCTAAAACCCCATGCCATATACATGGATTGAATCATTTTGGCAACAGATTCTTCAATAGAATATTTGGTTTGGTGTGTAGGTGGGCTGGGAAGACTTACACCTGGAGGAACGCCTCTTATCGCAGCGATAAGCTTGTTTACCTTGTACCACATAAGAAGGCCACCATCTCCTGGCTTAGCACCCTGTCCGTACTTTATCTCTATTGCACACGGATCCTCTTTCATTTCAGGGATGGCTCTTATTATTTCATCCCAACCAAAGTAACCACTGGCTATCTGGATTATTATGTATTTTATAAATCTGGAACGCAAAAGTCGGGGAGGTACTCCCCCTTCCCCTGTACACATCCTTACAGGCATTCCCAGTTCTTCATTCAGGTATGCTACACCCATTACAAGACCTTCCCACATGGTGGGAGAAAGAGCGCCAAAAGACATGGAACCTATTATTAAAGGATATATCTCTCTTACCGGTGGAATCCAGCCTTCTTCTTTATATAGTTTGATCGCCTTTTCTGGGGGCAGGATCCTACCTAAGAGAGTTCTCAACTCAAACTCGTGTCTTCCTGCATCAAGAGCAGGGTCAGTAAGCATGGAGATACGCACAAATTTTATCCTATCCAAAATGGTGTCAGGTACATTTCTCCTTCCACCTCTTCTTCTTGGCTGCCCTCCTTGATTAATGTGAAACCTTAACTTGTCTATTTCATCGCTTCTGTAAGGCATTATGCAATTATTTGGACAGACCAAGTTACACATTGCACAGCCTATACAGGCATGAGCTGGATCTGTTTTTTGTTTGATTCCATAGTAGACTTTGTACACGCTTGAAGCGGCGAACCCTGGTTGAACATCAATAAGTCTTTGACGATGAACTCCAAGCTCTATCGCTCTTACCGGGCACACTGCAACGCATCTACCACACAGGGCACATCTGTCTTTGTCCCAATATATCTGCCAAGGCAGGTCTTTTACGCTTAATGTAGAGGGGGTAATGGTTCTGTCTGGCGACATATTTTTAGCTCCTTACGATTTGGAGGAATTATTGCTGTATCCAAATACATAGGCTGAAATTCCCATATTCTCTCAGAAGGAGAAATTACCGCATCTAAGCCACACATTTCAGAGGCTATAGCAAAGAATCCCGGTTTTCCACCCACTACTGCTGGTCTGAGTTTTTTTCTGTCTTGTGCCACAAATAAGGTCTTGTCAGGCAAACAACCTATTACACAATTTGGCCCGTCTATTGTAAGCATTCTGCAGGAATGCTTTAAGAGTCTCAGAAACTTACTATTTGGATGTTTGCTAATTTCATTGTCCTGAAGGGGAGTAATTATGTGCTTGTAGTACTCTATACTGAGTCCTAAGGTATAAAGCATGTAGTGAAGTATGTGAGTGAAAACCTCTGAATCAGATTGGTAGCCTATGTAACCGGGAAATCCACGAGATGTGAGGAACTCTCTTATAGGTACAAAAGCTGTATTTTCCCCGTTGGTCATTGTGGCAACCCCTTGGATAAAAAACGGATGGCAAGCATAAAGGTTTATTGCATAATTTGTGTTTTGTCTTCCCTGTGCCATAATGATTTTGGCTTTAAGTTCTTCTCTGTCTAAGTTAATATATTCGGCAAAAGTTAGCGGATCCCCGATTTCTTTTATCATTATCACATCAGGCCAAAAGCTATATACAATCATATCCTGATTTTCTTCGCCCATTTTACGCAATTGAAGTCTTGTGAGCATGAGTTTAAATTTCCTTTCTTCTTCGCTCAATTTTTCCCAGTCTTCAGGATATTCGTAAGCGCGAATGAGATATACATCTCTTTTAGGAATTCCAGGTGGAGGATTTTTTGTTGGCTTTATTGAGGTTTCGTATTTTGTCATGAAGCCTTGGTTTGTCATAAATTGATCCAGTTTTTTAAGCCCGTCTTTTGTGAATATACCAGAAAGTATTGGGGAATCAGCGATTTCTTCAAAAGGACCGCTTAAGTTTGTTAAAAAAATACCCACACCAGATCCATCATGCCCTTCTTTCATGGCATTTAAGGAGTTAATAGCTACCATCGGAGAAATAGGCTCATCGCTACTTATCGCTATCAGTCTACACATCAGCCTTGTCTCCTGGTTATACTAAGTGAAATTTGTCTTATAATCCCACTTAATCCAAATGTCAAGCGAATTCAAAGGCGGGATTATATTGTTGGATTTTCTGGTTATTTTACTTCTTCCATACCCCAGAGAGTATAATTTACAGGAGGAAATTCTTTTGCGTACTGAATCTCTATTTCTATTCTTCTATCAAGTCTTCTCGGTATGCCAAGCCTTATTATGCCCGAAGGGGCGTCCCATTCATAAAGTCTGATAAATCTTCCCTCATTTATGTCATTAAACAGGTTCGCTGTTATATTTCCTGTTTCATAAAATCTCTGAGGATCTCCCAGATAATTTATAAGTGTCTTTTTGATCCACTCAAAGGTTTGCATAAAATCATAAGCCCTGCCGGTTCTCTCGTAGTAGATAATAACTGCCGTTTTTTTGAGCCTTCCATATTCATCTACAAGTACAAGTCTTTGCCTTTGCTCCACTTCATCAAATAGCCTCACCTCATATATCAACAGATCTCCTTGAGGAGTAGGATTCCTTATCCCAAACCGTGCTAACAGTTCAGTTGCCTTATTTGTGGGCGTATCTGGAGAAAGTAGTTTTATTATTGAAGGATCAAATCTTCTTCCTGCTTCAGCTTCGACTTCTCTTGTTTCTTTTGCTTTTGATTTTATTCTTGATTCAAAATGATATGTCCAAAATACAAATGCCTTGTATGATCCAGTTGATCTTCCAGGCGCTGGTTCTCTGTTAATTCCACCAAATTCAAAACCGAATTCATTTTTTCCTTTTGTGTACCTATAGCTTATAGTATATGTGGCTGTATCCACATCTGCACCTGGAGACATATTCTGGCTGTTATAAGAGAAATCTAAAAGAAGGCTGTGAGCTCCTTTCTGCATATTTACAGATATATGAGGTGCAAAATCTGTTTCTCTTGTATTTGGAGCGTGAGTGTGCCTTATAGAAAATGACGGGGATATGGTAGTACTTATCCCGTAGATATTTGGGGTTAAATCAAGTCCAAATACAGCTTGTTTCATTATGGTAGCTGATATAGGCTGAATATTATCGTCTGTGTCTGTGATAGATAGGACAACTCTTGCATTTACGCTTCTTCTGACCGGAAATGTCAAACTAAGACTTGCTGATCTTGTGGTTTGATCTACAGTGTTGTCTTCATCATCCACATTTTGCAAAAATACATCCAGATTTCCTGTAAGCCCTTTGATAAGTCCAAAAAAGAGAGGGCCTGATGCTGTAATACCAAATACTTCCGTATCCTGAGGATTTGAACTCTGCCAGTTATCCGTATAAAACTGCGCCCTTCCTCTAAGCTCAAGCCCATTTTTAAAAAGCCAATTTACATGACTTTCGATTACTCTTCTGTTTGGAGTTATCACTGCCCCTTCTGGTCTGAAATCATCCGCATATTCTTCAAACCTTATCCTGTATGAAAGAGGAAGCTCCTTTTCTTTTCCCCAGAGCTGAAAAAAGAGCCCCCAGTCCTGTCTATCCTGACCGCTTTGTGGGTCTGTTATGCCGTTATGATCGCCACTGAAAAGGCTGATCTCAGATTCTACTCTGAATCTCTGACGAAAAAAGGAAAATGGTTTTTCAAAAGCAAGGCTGTAGACCTGCTGTCTTCTACTAAGAGTACCAGCGTTTCTGTCTGCTTGACGGCTGTTATTTACGAAGTTAAAGGCATATCTTCCGCCATGTCTATCTTCTATAAGATAAGAAAATCCGGTAGTGATGTTTTCATCAAAATCAAAGTGCCTCCAAGAGGGCTGGTTTGCTCCTATTATGAACATTATGGAATGAGAAAAAGGGCCTCCAAGATCTGGCTGTAATTCCACTTGTGCACCTTTTAATGACCTTTGAAGCGTTCTGTAACTGAAAAACGCATAATAATCTCCAACCTGTATCCTAAAAGGAACAGCTATATCTCCTTTTTCCCAAAATAGATTCATTCTCTCTGGAACAAAGCCGTCATCTTTTCCTGTCCTGTACATAGAATCACTTAGTACTCCAAAGAGCTGTCCTCTTACTTTGTCATAAGGATTTCTGGTATAGGTAAAATTAAAATTAAACTCATCATAAGGTTGATAGCTATGATACTGATATGCCTGTGCCGATTCATCTCCTGTAACTTTGTAATATTCAATACGAGTGGTATTAGTCGCTGATATATAAAGATCCTTTGCTGAGGCTGTAGATAAAATAAAAAGAGATAAAAACAAGCCAATGCTTCTTTTCATATAAAAAATCTCCTTTTTTATTCTAATTCCTCTATTATCCTCAAGATGTATTCATTCTGTCCTTCAAGACGCCTGAATCCTCTTTGAGGATCATTAAATTCGATCTGCGTTGTTGCAGTGACAGAAACAGTGCTTACTATCCTTTTTCCTGTTGAGGTAGACATTTCTCTCTGGTCCATTATCTGGGTTTCTCCTACGGAAAGAAGCCTTATTCTTGCATCCCTTGGCACCTTTTCATACATATTGTCTAAGAGCCTGGTCTTGTCATAAAAGTCATCTGCAAGATACTTGCTAAGGTCTCCGTTATTCCACTGAGAAAAGATCTCTTTCATTTTTTTCTTCATTTGA
>CAYMUI010000058.1:0-4779 GCA_964393645.1 uncultured Desulfobacterales bacterium
TGATAGAGTAAAGCTGGATTTTGCTTATTCAATTTTAAAGGAAAGACCTGTTAAAGACACCTCCTCTTTTTCAGAGCTTCTAAAGGCCTACATTCAGAAGGTAGATATGGAGCAACACAAGGCCGATAAAATAATAGAGGAGTTTTTGTCAGGAAAAAGAGATGTGCATGAGGTGGTACTGGCTGTAGAAAAGGCAGATATATCCTTCAGACTCTTTATGAAGATAAAGGAAAAGCTTGTTGAAGCATACCAAGAAATAATGAGGATGCAGGTGTAATGAAGAACTTTATTGTCTCCATAGCTGAAAGATTCAAAGATCTCACTCCAACCCAGAAGATTGCCTTGGGAGTAGTAGTTTCTCTTCTTGTAAGTGTGGCAGCGGTTTCAATAATGTGGATAAGGTCACCTGAGTACGGACTTCTCTACTCTAACCTGAGCCCAGATGATACGGCTCAGGTCATAAGAAAGCTAAAAGAGATGAAAGTCCCTTACAAACTAAAAGAAGGTGGGAGGATATATGTACCTTTTGAAGATGTATACGAACTGAGAGTTAAATTAGCTTCTCAGGGGCTTCCACGAGGAGGAGGGGTTGGTTTTGAGATATTTGACAAAACGAACCTCGGAATAAGCGATTTTGCTCAGCGTATAAACTATCTTAGAGCCCTTCAAGGAGAACTGTCCAGGACAATAGAATCCTTAGAAGAGGTGGAGTGGGCAAGAGTGCATATTGCTATGCCTAAGGAGTCTCTCTTTATATCAAAACAAAAAGAGCCTTCTGCATCTGTGGTTTTAAAGATCAGACCAAACTGTATGCTTACGGAGGAAGAGATTCAAGGAATAGTATATCTGGTAGCATCTGCGGTACCGAGGCTGAGTTCAAAAAGGGTGGTTGTGATCGATTCAGAAGGCCATGTCTTGGCAGGAGCAAAGAAGCAGAACATGACCTCAGGAACTCAGATAAAGATAAAGAACGAGCTGGAGCAGGAGCTGGAAGACAAGATAGTGAGTCTTTTGGAGAAAGTGACGGGAAAGGGAAAAGTGATCGCTAAGGTCTCGGTAGACATGGACTTCTCTGAGATAAAGAAAAACATAGAAAGTTACGACCCATACAATGTGGCAGTCAGAAGCGAGCAGATAGTAGAAAAGAAGAGCACAGGAGCTCAACCTATTCCCATGGGTGTTCCTGGCGTTCTTTCTAACCTGCCGAATACAGGCGTTTCTGGTACCTCAAAGCAGGTGAGCACCCAGAAAAACATCCAGAATGAGACCAATAAGGTGGTGAATTATGAAATAGGAAAGACGGTTCAATCTATAAAAGAGCTTGCAGGCAGAGTGACCAGGATTTCGGCAGCTGTTTTGGTAGATGGAAAATACAGTGCTTCAGACATGGCAAAGCTTAAGCTTCTGGTTCAAAAGGCTATTGGATATTCAAAGCAAAGAGGTGATCAGATCGAGATAGTTAACATGCCATTTAAGGAGATGAGGATCGCTTCTCAGGAAAAAGGTATTGCTGCGTTTCTGAAACAGATTCCTCTGCTTTCCCATGTAATATCTCCTCTTTTGAAAGGGATTATGGCTGCTGTGATTATGCTTCTTCTGATCGCAAGCCTCAAAAAGCTCTTAAAAGAGCTTATGCCTCAACCTGTGCCTGTAGAAGAAGTAAAGAAAGAGAGTCAGGAGCTTCCAGAACCATCTAATGAAATAGAGGCTCAAAAGCTGTCAGAGTCTGAAGAGATAAAAGCACTTCCTGTTCATGAGGAAGTAAAGAAGATTGCCAAAGAAGATCCCGAGAGGATCGCATATCTTACAAGACTTTGGCTTAAAGAAGCAAAGGAGGAATTGTAAACATGCAAGGATTAACAGGCCCTCAGAAGGCGTCCATATTTCTCCTTACACTGGATCCAGAAACTGCTACTCAGGTGATGCGGCACCTGAGCGAGGATGAGATAAGGGTGATTACCAAAACCATAGCAAAACTGGATATGGTTTCTCAGGAAACTGTGGAAAACATATTAAAAGAAGTAAAAGAAAAGGCAGAAAACATCGCACTTATACATCAGGCAAGAGAATTTCTGCAAAATGTGGTAGCAAAGGTCTTGGGAGAAAAGAAAAGTGCCGAGTTAGGACAGGTCATAGATGCATTCAATCCAGACACCATAGAAGCAGCCTTTGATACCAAGATGCTTGCCACTTTGATTCAGGACGAACATCCCCAGATAATAGCCCTTATTATCTCTTCTTTAGCTCCTTCCAGTGCAAAAGAAATCCTGGCAGAGCTGCCCGATCACATAAAGGCAGAGGTTATTTATCGCATCTCTAAAATGGAAAGCATTCCTCCCGAGGTCATAGAGGAAGTACAGAGAACCCTAAAAGAGAAGATCACAAGTTCAGCATCTTCTCAGAGCAGACACAGAGGAGGTGTAAACAAGGTAGTAGAACTTGCTAAGACCTTAGACTTTAAAACATTGGAATCTATTCTCAATGAACTTCAAGCAATAGATCCTGATCTGGCATCTGTGATTGAGCAGCAGCTCTTTACCTTTGATGATCTGGGCAACTTAGACGACAGAAGCATTCAGATACTCTTAAGAGAGATAGACACAAAAGATCTTGCCCTTGCTTTGAAGACAGCCAGTGAAGAGCTGAAAGAGAAGTTTTTGAGAAACCTTTCAGAAAGGGCAAGAGAGATGATGATGGAAGATATGGAGGTAATGGGTCCTGTAAGGATAAAGGATGTGGAAAATGCTCAGCAGAAAATAGTGGACATAGCAAAGAAACTGGAAAGCGAGGGAAAGATCATATTACAGCAGGGAGGTTCAGAAGGAGATGTATTTGTATAATCAGCCTCAGATAAGGCCTCTTTTTGGAAAAAGCCTTCCTTGGAAAGAAAAGGAAGAAGAACAGAAGATAGACATAGAAGAGCTGAAAAAAGAGGCTTACTTAAAGGGTCTAAAAGAAGGCACAGAAAAAGGAAGACAAGAAGCAGAGAAAAGGGCTGAGGAACAGATAAAAAAGATAAGACAGGAGTATGAAGAGGAAAAGAAGCGTGTAGTTTTGGATGCCGTTTCCAGACTAACAGAGATTGTGAAACAGGTTTCTGCCTTGAGAGAAGAGATAATCACCAAAGCAGACGAGGACATCTTGAAGATAGCTCTTATGGTGGCCAAAAAGCTGGTAAAAAGCGAGCTGTCTCATAACAAGGAAGTAGTTATAAACAACATAAAAGAGGCACTTAATAACGCAATTGAAAGAGACAAGGTTATAGTGAGGATACACCCGGAAGACTACGAAAGACTTAAAGATGTGAACGCACTCAAGGAACTGTTAAATGTGGACGAGCTTATTATTCAGAAGGATGACTCAGTAGCCATGAAAGGCGGGTGTATCGTTGAAACAAGATATTCAGAGATAGATGCTCGTTTGGAGACCCAGCTAAGGGCTATAGAAAAAGTCATTTTGGGAAATGGAAAATGATAGGGCTGAACTTAAGAGAAATAGAGTTCAGACTTAATCAGCTAAATCCCATTACAGTGACAGGAAAGATTACAAAGGTAGTAGGAACTGTGGTAGAGGCGGTGGGAATAAAAGCCGCAATAGGTGATATATGCGAGATCCTCGCAGAAGACAGAAAGGTAAAAGCAGAAGTTATAGGTTTCAGTAACAGTCATGTCACGCTCATGCCTTTTGAAGGAACAGAAGGAATACTGCCTGAAAGCAGGGTGGTTCACTTGAAAAAACAGGCAACCGTTGGAGTAAGTGATCAGATTTTGGGAAGGGTAATAGATGGATTGGGTCAGCCCTTGGATGGAAAAGGAGAAATAGAGATAGAGAAAGAATACCTGCTTTATGGTAACCCGTCAAATCCGCTCAGCAGGGTTCCTATAGATGAGCCCATAGATGTGGGAATAAGAGCGATTAACGGGCTTATTACCATAGGAAAAGGTCAAAGGATGGGCATATTTTCTGGCAGTGGCGTTGGGAAGACCACTCTTTTGGGCATGATGGTTAGAAATGCAAAGGCAGATGTTAAGGTGGTAGCCCTTATCGGAGAAAGAGGAAGAGAAGTAAGAGATTTCATTGAAAGACACATAAAGGATGCCCTCGATTCAACCGTGCTCGTGGTAGCAACCTCGGATCAATCTCCTCTTATAAGGATGAGAGGAGCCTTTGTTGCCACTGCCATTGCAGAATACTTTAGGGACAAAGGTATGGATGTTCTTTTGATAATGGATTCCGTGACCAGGTTTGCCATGGCAAAGAGAGAATTAGGACTTGCTGGAGGGGAACTTCCTGCTACCAAAGGATACACCCCTTCAGTTTTTGCTACCTTGCCGAAACTTCTGGAGAGAGCAGGAAAATGGAAAAGCGGGAGTATTACAGGCTTTTACACCGTACTTGTGGAAGGAGATGACATGAACGATCCAATAGCTGATGCAGTAAGATCTATTCTGGACGGTCACATAATACTGTCAAGAGAGCTGGCAAGACAGAACCAGTATCCTCCCATAGATGTGTTGAACAGCGTAAGCAGACTTATGCTTGATGTGACTTCTGCGGAACATCACAGCTTGGCAAACCGGTTTAGAGATGTTCTGGCTACTTACGAGAAAGCAGAAGATCTAATAAATATAGGTGCATACTCAAAAGGAAGCAATCCAAAGATTGACTATGCTATCGAGATGATCGAAAAGCTAAGGTCATTTTTAAGGCAAGGCATGTTTGAATATATAAGTTTGGAACAGAGCACAAAACAATTAAAGGAGCTATTCAATGAATAGA